>CAYPCF010000001.1:0-4303 GCA_964409155.1 uncultured Candidatus Saccharibacteria bacterium
ACAGGCAAACGGGCGATGGATACCTGTCTGAGCAAGAGATAGATTCTGTCCCTGTCATGGAGTTACCTCTGGATATATATCATGATGAAGATAATATTTATATAGATGCCTTCATTCCGGGTGTTTCACTGGAAGATATAAATATAGAGCTGTCTCGCGAGATGATATCTATCAGTGGCGACAGGCAGGTCTCAAAAACTGACACGCAAACGGAATACTACGCACGAGAGTTGCAATGGGGTGAATTTGCCAGATCTGTGAGTCTTCCGGAGGAAATAGATATAGATTCTTCATCAGCCGTAGAGGTGGCAGGGGTATTAAAAATTACTTTGCCTAAATTTAATAAGTCACGCAAGGCCAAACTTACCGTTAAATCAATTAAGAAATAACGATATGTTCAAACCCAATCAACTCCCGAAACGACCAGGAGCTGCCGCCACTACTAACAATACAGCCAGCCATACAAACAGCCCTGAGAAGAGCTCAGCTATCAAACCGGCTGGCAATGTATATGACGATATGATTAAGTCAAATGATGGCAAACTTCATGCATTAAACGCACAAAATGCCAAGACATCTACTCAGATAATATCTGAAATCCAACATGAAGGAGGCATACTTGATCCGGCACAAATAGTATCTATCTTAAAAATCAGGCGTGGTTTGCATATCGCTGAATTTGGAGTGGGAGCGGGGCATTACATAATTCCATTGGCCAAGGCGGTAGGTGACGATGGTTTGGTTTACGGCATAGATATTCAAAAAGGTTTACTGTTGAAATTCTTAAGGGAGTCAAAAGCGCAACACTTAGACAATGTTAGAGCTGTTTGGGGGGACCTTGAGTCCGCGGGCGGTAGCAAACTACCCGATGAAGAAGTGGACATGGTGATAGCTGCAAACATACTTTTCCAAGTCAAACATAAAAATGAGCTTATTCGTGAAGCTAACCGTATTTTAAAATCTAACGGTAGATTGATTATAATAGATTGGTCATCTTCTGCAGGTCTACTCGGACCAAAGCCCGAGCACTTGGTAAACAAAGAAAGCATCAAGGCGTTGTGCGCAGAAAACAATTTCACTTTTATATCAGATATGCAGATAGACAAATTTCATTTTATGTTAAAATTTGCCAAAAATCCGAATTTTAAATAAAAGATAAATATGTCAGGGAAAAAAAGCATGTTTCAAGTTATAGTATTAAGTCTTTTCGGGCTTTTTGCCATCTTGGGATTAATATTCTTTGCTACTTACTCATCTAAGAATAAAACAAAAGATATAGGTAGAGTTATCATCTGGGGGACTATCAAGCAAAATGTAATGAACAAATTCCTGCGACAAATACGAGAAGATGATCCTGTCTATAAGAAAGTATTATATGCAGAATACCCTGAATACAATTTTGAGAAAAAAGTCACAGACGCTCTGGCAGCCGGAGAGGGGCCGGACATCATCATACTGAGACATGAGAACTTGCAAAAATACAAAAACAAACTCTTTCCCATATCATACGATACATTTGACCGGCGTTCGTTCAAAGACCGCTTTATAGATGGAGCTGAGATATTTATGTCGCCTAAAGGCATATATGCCATACCTTTTGCTGTGGATCCGATTGTCTTGTATTACAACAGGGATATATTTGCCGACAATACAATCGTAGAGCCTCCAACTCTATGGAAACAAATACCTGCCCTGACGGCACAAATGACAGTCCGCGACAAAGCTAACAATATAGACATAGCCACCATAGCCCTCGGCGGATTTGAGAATGTAACCAACGCCTATGCAATACTTGCCACATTGATACAACAGGCGGGAACGAATATAACTCTTTATGACTACAACTCGGGCACACTTAGCTCAGGTTTAGTTGGGAATAATGCAGACAAGGCTGCGAAAGCTCTCCGTTTTTACACCGCTTTTGCCAATCCGGTCAGCAATACTTACACATGGAATAGGTCTCTTCCAAGCTCCATAGAGCTTTTTACGCAAGATAAACTCGCCATGTATATTGGTTATGAAAGCGACTTACCTTTGATACTAAACAAAAATCCTCACTTGAATTTTGATATCGCGGAAATACCGCAGGTAGATAGAAAAGACAAAGACTCAAGAACCAGGACATACGGACGCTTCTGGGGTTTTGCAATTACAAAAGCATCAAAAAACAAACAGGGAGCATATCAATTTACCCTCAATATGTTACAAGCAAAATATGCAAAAATGCTGACAGATATGCTCGGTATAAGCTATGCTCAAAGAGGGCTTTTGAGCAAGAAACCCGAAGACCCGCTAAAGTTGATATTTAGAAATTCCGCCATTATATCTTACGGCTTCTTAGACCCGGACCCAGAGCAGACCAAATTAATTCTCTCGCAAATGGTAAATGATGTCATCTCCGGGCAAAGCTTTGTCAATCGCGCCGTGAATCTCGCTGGATCAAAATTGCAAAAGATTTTAAGCCGAGAACCTTAATATAAAAGTCTATGTTTGCTTTTGCCGAAGAATTATCAAATCCACTTGAAGACAGTTCGGTTCTGGATTACTTGTCGTCTTTTTTCCATGGCATTATCATCGCAGCTTTACCAATTCTTATAGTTCTACTTATTGCAGTTGGCGCCGGATTTGTCCTTGCCAGAGGTAATACAGAGCAAATTAACTCTTCAAAAAAGCTCCTTGTATATTCCCTGCTGGCAGTTTTGGGTATATTGGGTATTGGATTTATCTTTTCAATTTTAAAAAATCTTCTTTTGAGTATTTACCATATATTTTAATATGCTATACTAAGCTTATGTTGAATAATGCTAAGAAAACTGTGTTTCTCGGGTTGGTTCTTAACTTCTTTTTTGTTTACACGGTATTTGCGAAGATAGATAATCCACTAAAAGACAAAGCCAATAGTATACCTGAGCTATTAAAACTTATCATAGACGCCGGTATTATGATACTTATGCCTCTTGTCGTCTTAGCCATAATATACTCAGGTTTTATGTTCCTTATAGCTCAAGGAAATGAAGATAAATTAAAGACCGCCAAGACAAATTTCATCTGGGTTATAGTCGGTGTGGCGGTGCTCTTGGGGGCAAAGGTTATATCTGCCGTATTGCAAGCCACTGCGGAACATATTGTACACTAAAATCGCTTATGAATAGAATATTTTTCCTCTATGTTACACTGATACAAATCACTCTGAGTCCTGCGCTCGCCTTGGCTGCAAATGATGATTTTAAGTCATTTATATACGACACTTTAATAGGCAAAATTATAAATCCCGTTACAGCAATTGTTATATCTTTGATTATTATGTATTTTTTCTTTAATTCAGCTACATATCTTTTCAAAACGGACAAATCTTCAGAAGAAAGGGCCAAGATTATGCAGTCTTTGCTTTGGAGTGTTGTCGTCCTTTTCATCTTGGTGGCAATATGGGGTATTGTAAAAATGATTGCGTCAACCTTGTCTCTTGAAACCTCTATATAGAATATAGATGTGGATAACTCCTTGCAAGCGGAAACTAATTTTGATATAATTGCAGTATCAATTTAGATAATTGGTGTTATTAGTTTATATATAAAATATGCTTATGAACAAAAGAGTAATAGTAATGACGACTTTATTAGGTTTCTTTGTTGCGGCGCCGTTGACTATGGCGGCAGGAAAAGGGCTTACCACCGCTGCCAGTAACATAGAACAATTAATACAAACGGGAACCAAGATAGCATACATGCTTGCGTTTTTGGCGTTCTTTTGGGGTATTGCAATGTTTCTGTTTAATGCCGGCGATGATGAGAAGCGCAAAAAAGGTATGAGTATTATGATTTGGAGCATCGTTGCGATATTTGTTATGACTGCCATATGGGGGATTGTAGGAGTCTTAAGTAGTACTCTTGGTGCTGATAATAGTAATGGACCAAAAGATATCAATATTCCTACTATAAACTTTAATGGTGCCAACAAATAGAGTAAAAACCCTACCTATTCACAAAAAAATTAACATAAAAACGGCTGGAAATTCCAGTCGTTTTATGTTTTAATATATACACATGAAAAAGAAGGCTATACACACAATCGCTTTGATACTAATATTTTTTGCCGTTGAACTCGTTGCACATTCTGTAGCTTTTGCGGCTACCGATAATTTTGCTACAGCAATTTATAATATTAAGAGTCTCGTACAGATTTTAACTACCATAGGGTATTCTCTGGCTTTTCTCGCTTTTATCTGGGGAATGGTAAAATTCTTGGGGACTCAGAGTGAAGAAAAGAAAAAAGACGCACTAAAGATGATGGTGACAAGTATTGC
>CAYPCF010000001.1:4403-34405 GCA_964409155.1 uncultured Candidatus Saccharibacteria bacterium
CTCAGAGTGAAGAAAAGAAAAAAGACGCACTAAAGATGATGGTGACAAGTATTGCAATTATATTTATCATGACTACAGTTTGGGGCTTGGTCGCCCTTATACGAAACACACTTCAGCTTGACGACAACACTAATAAAAATGTTAAAATGCCGGTGGTGGTCCCACTGAGATAGGAATATTGTGATATATGTATACAAGTAATGATTCCATAAGCGCGCTTACGACACTCTTGCAAGAATATATATTTACACCCATAGCTTACTTGCTGTATTCTGTGGCAGTCTTGGTGTTTTTTTGGGGTCTCTTTGAATTCATGCTTAGCCTTCAAGATGACAAATCTGACAAAAGAGAGAAGGGCAAAAGACACATGATATACGGAATTGTGGGATTTGTGATCATGCTGGGCGTAAAAGGCATTATCAACATGATAGTGGGCGTCTTCGGTATAACTGATTTACCGGTAGATATTCAGTAAGACAACTCTGCCTTGACATTTTACAATTCTTGGGTTTGTGTGTATTCTATGTAGCTACACATCTTGATTTGTTCCACAAGAGGGTGTATAATTGTAACATTATAAATCTTAGTTAATAAAAATTGCCTATGCCAAACTTAGATAAACTAACGGAGAAATCAGCAGAAGCTCTACAGGTTGCAATAGAAACCGCTTCCAGATCAGGGCATGCGCAAGCGCTTCCTTTGCACTTGCTCGCAGCACTACTTCTGCAAAAAAACACAGCGGCGAATCTCGCGCTTGAAAAAATCGCGGGAGACTTGTCCAAGATAGAAGAGGCTTTACAAAAGGAGCTTTCTCTTATACCTTCTGCGCAGGGCACACAAACCGCAATGTCAAGAGAGCTGGCTGAAGTGATGCAAAATGCAGAATCTGTCGCCAAATCAATGGGAGATGAATTCGTAAGCACTGAGCATCTCTTGCTATCCATATTGGAGAACAAAAACAAAGCGCAAGATATCCTGAACTCTCATGGAGTAGACAAGAAAAGCACACTAAAGTCCATACAAGAAATACGCGGCAACAATAAAGTTGACAGTCGCAATCCTGAAAACAAATATCAAGTCCTTGAAAAATACGGGACTGATTTTACTGAATTGGCTAAAAAAGGCGAGCTTGACCCCGTAATAGGCAGAGACGAAGAAATACGACGCGTAATGGAAGTCTTGTCGCGAAGAACAAAAAACAACCCGGTTCTCATAGGAGATCCGGGAGTGGGTAAAACCGCCATAGTAGAAGGTTTGGCGCAACGCATAAGCAATGGAGATGTTCCAGACTCACTAAGACACAAGAGAATTATTTCTCTTGAAGTTGGAGCCTTGTTGGCAGGTGCTAAATTCAGAGGAGAGTTTGAAGAACGCCTAAAAGCGGTAATGAAAGAAGTGGAAGACTCTGCTGGAGAGATTATCCTGTTTATAGATGAATTGCACACCATAGTTGGCGCAGGCGGATCAGAAGGCGCAGTAGATGCCGGAAATATGCTCAAGCCATTGCTTGCAAGAGGGAAGTTACATATGATAGGCGCTACGACACTTGATGAGTATAGAAAATACATAGAAAAGGACGCGGCTTTAGAAAGACGTTTTCAAAAAGTATTTATCGGGGAGCCTTCTTTAGAAGATACCATATCCATTCTGCGTGGACTAAAAGAAAAGTATGAGCTCCATCATGGTATCAAAATAACCGACCCTGCAATAATTGCCGCAGCAAAACTATCCACCCGATATATTACAGACAGGTTCCTACCTGACAAAGCTATAGACTTACTGGATGAGGCGGCAGCAGGACTCAAAATAGAAGCAGAGAGCCAGCCGGCAGAATTGGACAAACTACACCGGCAAATACAACAGTTAGAAATAGAACTGGCAGCCCTTGAAAAAGAAAAAGATGAAAAATCTAAATTAAGAAAATCAGAGGTTCTCAAGAAACTCTCATCACTTAAAGAAGAATATAACGCGAAGAAATCTCGTTGGGAGAAAGAGCGCGACATGGTCCAAAAGATCCGAGATTTGTCAGAAGAGCTTGAAAAGTTGCAAATAGAAAAAGAACAAGCGCAAAGAGAAGGTGAGTATGAGAAAGCGGCGGAAATTCAATATGCAAAAATCCCGGAAACTGAGAAGAAGATTAAAGAACTGCAAGCTGAACTGGACAAGATTCCTCAAAACGAAAGATTTATCAGAGAGGAAGTTACAGAAGAAGATATAGCCAAGGTTGTATCGCGTTGGACAGGTATCCCTATAACCAAACTCATGGAATCAGAAGCACAAAAACTTGCAAAACTTGAAGACGAACTACACAAATATGTAGTAGGACAAGATGAGGCAATAGATGCTGTCGCAAGAGCAATACGACGCGCGCGCGCCGGGCTGAAAGCCGGACAAGGTCCCATTGGCTCTTTCTTGTTCCTCGGACCTACCGGAGTAGGTAAAACAGAGTTGGCAAGAGCTTTATCTGACATACTCTTTGATAGCAAAAAAGCCATGATACGCCTTGATATGTCAGAGTATATGGAAAAACATTCCGTATCAAAACTCATAGGCGCACCTCCGGGATATGTAGGGCATGGAGAAGGGGGGCAACTAACAGAACCTGTAAGACGCAGGCCTTACTCTGTTATCCTTTTGGATGAGATAGAGAAAGCACACCCGGATGTGTTTAATATATTGTTGCAAGTCTTGGAAGATGGACGGCTTACAGACTCACAAGGAAGGACGGTAAACTTCTCAAATACCATTATTATCATGACTTCAAACATGGGCTCCACACTCATTGCAGACTGGGACGGCAAAGACGAAAAGAAATTGAGGCACGATGTAATGGAGGTCGTAAATAAAAACATGCGCCCTGAACTGCTGAACCGTATAGATGAGATAGTCATATTCCACAGAATAGACAAAGAAACTCTTGAGAAGATATTGGACATACGTCTAAAGGAAACAGAGGAACTGTTAAAAGAAGAGAAAGGTATCACCTTAAAGTTAGATAAATCAGCAAGAGAATTTCTACTTAAAGAGGGCTATGACCCCGTATTTGGAGCGCGACCCTTGAAAAGAGCTATACAACGTCACCTATTGGATGAATTAGCTATGGAGATTATAGAAGGGAAGATAAAAGAGGGCTCAGAGGTAGATGTTTCCTACAACAAAAAAACGGGAAAGCTTAGCTTTAAGCTTGCTAAATAAATCATTTTAGTGCGCAGGGTACTGAGTTCTTAGATAAGGCGTGGCAGGCTTCGCCTGCCACGCCTTGCACCTAAATACAACCCGGCAGTAATCACAAACTTATCTTGCCTTGTCAAAGGTGCCAATTTTAGTATTATAATGCCATGAAGCTATCAGATTTTGACTATTATTTGCCGGAGGAGCTGATTGCACAGAGCCCACTTGAAAAACGAGATGCGTCAAAACTCTTGGTATTAGATCGCAAGACGGGAAATATTGAACACAAGAATTTCTCAGATATAGGTCAATTTTTTACAGGCAATGAAGTCTTGGTGCGTAACAATACCCGAGTTTTACCCGCGCGCCTTTTTGGAACAAAAGATAGCGGGGCTGCGATAGAGCTGCTGTTGCTTAAAAAACTAAGCATGCAAGACAACTCTGTGATATACGAGGCGCTTGCCAAACCTGCGCGGCGCATGAAGCTCGGATCTTGTATCACATTCAAAAAAGATGTCCTGACAGCAAAAGTTCTGGAGCGGAGAAAAGAGACTGTGTTAGTGAAATTCTATTTCTCCGGTATCTTTGAGGAAGTTCTGAGTGCGTTAGGGGAGGTGCCATTGCCTAAATATATAAAAAGCAAACTGGAAGACGCAGACAGATACCAAACGATATACGCCAAACAAGGAGCTTCTGCAGCCGCTCCTACTGCCGGTCTGCATTTTACTGAAAATATATTTCAATCACTGCAAGACAAAGGAGTGGAGATACTTGATATCAACTTAGATGTTGGCTTGGGCACTTTTGCCCCGATTAGAACAGAAAAGCTTAGCGAACACCAAATGCACTCTGAAACATTTAATATAACAAAAACGGTAGCAGACAAGATTAATACAGCGAAAAAAACGGGGAGACCAATAGTTGCACTGGGCACAACCACCACAAGAGCATTGGAAAGTGCATGGCAAAACGGCAAACTTAACCATGGTGATTTTGAAACAGATATTTTTATAAAACCCGGATATAAGTTCAATGTCATAGATGAGCTCATCACAAATTTCCATTTGCCCAAATCCACTTTGCTTATGTTAGTCTCGGCTTTTGCGGGGAGAAAAAACATACTACGCGCCTACAATGAAGCGGTAAAACTAAGATATCGCTTCTTCTCTTTTGGAGATGCCATGTTAATAACTACAAAGTAGACATTTTGCATAATACTTGATATAATCATAGCATTATTAAGATAATTTAAAAAACGAACTATGATAACAACAATTGGTATTATATTATTTTTTGGCATTCTTTTCATGTTAAAGCAGATTAACCAATATCAACGCGGAGTAATGTTTACCATGGGAAGATTTACAGGAGTAAAAAATCCCGGTTGGAGACTTGTCATCCCAATATTACAGTCAATGGTCAAAGTTGACATGCGCACCAAGGCGGTTGATGTCCCGCAACAACAAGCCATTACAAAGGACAATATATCTGTTGGTGTAAACGCAGTGATTTATTACAAAGTTAATGACGCGTCAAAGGCCATTTTAAATGTTGAGGATTTCTACTACGCCATCAGCCAACTTGCGCAAACCACCATGCGAAATGTAGTGGGGGAGGTGGAGCTTGATGAGCTACTTGCCGGAAGAGAAAAGATCAGTGAGAGGATCAGAGAAATCGTTGACAAGGCCTCAGATGAATGGGGTCTCAAGGTAGAGAATGTGGAGCTCAAAGATGTAGTCTTACCTGAAGACATGGAAAGAACAATTGCAAAACAAGCGGAAGCCGAAAGAGAAAAACGCGCCGTAATCATCAAAGCGGAAGGTGAAAAGATAGCCGCAAAAAATATGGCAGAAGCTGCCGAAATGCTCAACGCCGCGCCGGGGGCGCTACATTTGCGCACTTTGCAATCAATAAATGATTTATCATCAGACCAGAGCAACACCGTCATATTCGCAGTCCCAATAGAAGTGCTAAGAGCAATAGAAAGCGTTAAAGATTCACTTTCTAAAAAGTAAAACCATGCAACAAACACAAAATGTCTTAAGAATAGTCAAGCCCGAGCCTGACTCTGATGATTGGTGGAAGCTTAAGGACCGTATTTGGACTTTTCTGGATCGGCACGACAAGATGATTCTTGGATATACAAACAATCTCGGTGAGCCGGTTCAAAGCCTGATGCTTTATACGGTAAATGATGATATGGATTTATTCATTGGGACACTCAAACGCTTCCCAAAATATGAAGCCTTGGTGCAAAATCCACCATTGTCAGTTGTCGTGCAAGGAGAAGGTGAACGGGAAAAACTTCAAGCTCTTACAATAAAAGCTGTAGTGCTTGAGGAAATATCCGAACAGGACAGCTTAGCCGAGCTAAAAGATTGGTTTGTAAGCAAAAATTCATGTAAATACTTCATCAAAGACCAAGAAGATTTCGTAATGTTTAAAATAAAACCATTAAGCCTGCGCCTGATAGAAGGGGTAAATGATAGCTTGGTAAGATATGATATAAATTTATAGACTTATCCATATGGAGAACGGACTTGCGGAAAAACCATCCTTTAAATTGGGAGGATTGCGCGAAATTGTGAAAAAAGTGTTAGGAGTCCCGCGTATCTTAGGCTTGAGTGTTTTACTTGCTATTCCCGGGGTAAATCCTGCTTCAGCAGACAGTGAGGTGGAGCTCAAATCAACCCAAGTGCAACCTGAAGAACCCAGCAAACTTAACAATCTTAAATATGATTATGCTATCAGTAAATTTACCGCTTTGCCCACCATTGAGCGCATGGCGAAAAATCCATTGCAAAGAAAATTGCTGTATTACATACCAAAAATAGCATTAAATGATAATCCGTATAATCTGTCCACTTCCCTTGAAGTTGGCGCTGATAATCCACATATTTTACTAGGGATCAATATAAAAACCATAGATGAGGAACGTGCGCTTGAAGATTATATAATATCAAATATTGAGAGTCCTAACATAAAGAAGTTGATTAACTTTATCTATATGTCTCAAGAGATTGATGCTGTTCAGAGCAATTTTATTCATTTAGATGATCAAGGGCAAGAAGAAACTGACCCTCTTACTTTATTAGAGAAAACTATAATAAAAAGTGAAGATAAAATAAAAACTTTTCTTCATGAGAACTTAGATGAAAATGATTTTAAATTACCTCGATCAATACTTTATGCATATCTGGAAAGGCACCCGGGGCAAATTAAAGAAAATCGTGAAAAAATTATAAAGTTTATCGAGAATGATAACAGTGGTGCCGCGCTTCATTTTTTGTTCTATATTATGAAGCAGCCGGATCTTAGTATCAAACTCAGCTTGTTCTCCTCACTTAATGAATTCTCTCGCTTATTAATGCAAAAAGCGAAAGACAACAAAGAATTTTTCTGGTTATACATGTCTACCGTGAGAACAAATTTCTCAATGGATGAAAAAGATAGGGATAATATAGAAAGACTTATAACAAATAGAGATTTTTATAATTCATTGGGAAATGATTTTGATTGGTCGGATTATATAAAAGGTAATAACCGCGAGCAGAAAGGGGTTAATATAATGTTCGCTTTTGGATATTCAAATATTATGAGCGAAGGTTCTGCAATTCCGGTTGGCACAACTTTAGATAGGCAAATTAACAAATTGGTCGGGGACAATTGGATATTTATGAAAAATGACCCCGGTTTTAAGATGTTACTCAACAATCCAAAATTTCCATCGAAATTACCCATGGAAACACAATTCAAATTAGCCAAAATAAGTGAACAAAAAATCTTACAAGGCACGAAAGAGCATTTGTATCATAAAATTTACAGTTCTTTGCTTTCTCACTCTAATTTTATTAGTACTTATTTTTTAAATGAAATTACTCCCAAAAAACAAGTTGACTTGTTGAGAAAAATAGATTCCACACAATTGTGGCATATAATGTTTAGACTAGACATGCGCTCATTACCCATCGTCAAATACTCTCTGGGTAAGAATCAATTATTAGAACACTTAAAACCTTCAGATTTTTACAGCGGTTTGAAATCAGAAGATGGCGCGGCAAGATTTCTTATGCGCTTTATTCTAAGAGCTACAGAGGTACAACTCCCTAATGAGAACCATTTATATAATATGGTGCGTAATTTCCTTAAAGAGGAGGAAGGGGAAGATGCTAAAATGGTTGACAAAGCTTTGATACATCTAAAAACGCAGCTATATTTTCATAATTCAAAAGGTGGGTGGGAAAACAGAGAAAAAATAATAAAATTGATATCTCATGAACATCGTCTTAGACTACTTAAATTATCCGCCACAGATAGACCTCTAACACATGCAAGCTATATTGAAAGAAATTACAACAATCTTCCGCAAGAAGATATAGATGCAGCCATAAATGGTCTTAAAACATTTGTATTGAATGCATTATCAGGTAACGCCGGAGACTACCAATACAATAAGGTGATGCGTGTTATAAACCATCTACACCCATCCAAACTAAGTAAATATCGTGGAGAGATTATCAGCTTATTGAGCCCAAAACAACGCTACGCTTTGAGTGTATACGGCGCGGAGGAATTATTTACATCCACTTCAACTTATGTAAGTTATTTATTCCCGGCGATAATGAAAGATATACAAAAATATGGATTACAAAGATATATACAATTAGTTGATAAAAATAATCAGCTACTCGGGAGGTTTCTTACCGTTGCCGCACGCTACGGTAAACTAAGTCTGTTGTTTAAGGATTTCTCATTTAATAATATGAGTGATATTGTCAAAGACATGTTAAAAAACATAAATGCGGATACTGCACTTGCAACGGTGGAAATCTTTAAATTGCTTGCAGATAACCAAAGCGATACAGAAAAGCTACTTTCCGATCTGTATGATTTAGACGCACAATTACAAAACAATGGTAACATGGTAGGGGAGAGGCTTCTGGAGAGTGTTGTTTCTCTAATTTATAACTCTTCAATCAAAAAGAATGCGTCCACCTATAACAAAAAACTTAGAGCATGGCTTCAGAAGTGTTCAGAACGAGAACATATTTTTATACCTAACACGATATCTTTTGACAAATTATATTTGCAAGAAGGGGACAAAATGGTACATAGACAATTGTGGTTATTTTTTGAAGGAGGTGACAAAGACGGGATAGCATCAAGATGGAGTGCCGAGACTCAACTTCGAAAAGCCGGTTTCAAATTTAAGACTTTAAAAGATGATACTCGTTTGGCCACCAAATCAACAGGGAATAAAGTAGTTGAGATATATCTGAGTAATATTATTGATGTTCATAATATAGAACATGCATCAGATTCTGTTTCGCCAACTGTCATGAATTTAATACATGGCTCAGATAAAAAGTTCCAGGTTCTAAGTTATAGAGGGCATAGTACATACATACCAAATCTTTCAGACTTTTTAAGTAAGTCATTAAATAAAGCACATCCATTATCTATAATAAACCTTGGGAGTTGTGGTGGGGTATCAAGTATTCGCCGAGTTGATAAATCCATATCTCAAGATGTATCCGCATGGATAGGTACGCAAGCTACCGGAACAGCGGAGATAAATGATTTGATTTTATCTAATATGGCCACATTTATATCTCATATAGAACCGGGACAAGAATTAAATTTTAAAATTCTAAAACAAAAAATAGATGAGCATGTCCCTCGAGGACTTAGAAATAAATGGAGAGGGTATAAATTCCCACATGAAAACATACCGGCTATATTAACAATGCATTTCAACAGAATTAAAACCAACAGGAGTAACAAACCTTAAATTAGAGATGCCGATATCACATAACTTATTTATAGACTTCCTAAATTGGGCAGGCAGGATAAGGAAAGGATAGGATATTTATATATAAAATATTATAGAGTCGCACAATATACCTTTTGCGACTCTATATACTATATATCGTATACAAATAATACTTGTTGGCATAACAACTACCCATATCTGCCTCAGCGTAATTTTATTAGCGCTTTAAATTCTTCACTTAACATCATTGAAGCCCACACGGTTAAGATTACCTTGTTTTTACCTGTCCGCTCATGTATCTGATCAATACTGCAACCGTTAATACGCATGTATGCATGTTCTAAAACTGTCATATATGCATCTTTTCCATTACCCGAAACTCTTTTGGGGTCAAACATAAAACCTGTTATAACACGAGTAGCTGTATATGGACAATATTTAAAATCCTTATTAAATTGACTGGAGATATATCTAGATAAGCCCATAACTCTTATGTCTTTCTTTAAAGCTAATTCAAGTATCACAGCTACCTTAGATGCGTCTCTTATGTTCTTCCAAAAAGCGCCCAAGCGTCTCAGCTTGTGAATTTTTGCTGCAGGCCCAGGGTCATGCGCTTCTAATTTATCCACAAACTGAGTAAGCATTGATCGTATTGGCCGGTAATCTTTGGTATCAATACTCAGATGGTCCGTAATCGCACTGAAACCCAAGCGTTCAATTGTCATAGCTAAAATTACTCTTTTATCCGTGTGTTGTTTAATAGAATAGCTGCGTGGTATAAAACAACATTCCCGCTCAGTTAATTCTAAAGGCAAATCAATACCATATCTTTGCAAGTAAAAATCACGTATTTGCGCATCTGTCATATTTTTAAAAGCAATCCATCTTCCTTGTTGAGTATCAAAATATGCGCGTTCCGGATTGGCTACAGGAATAATACTTCTATCTTCTAAATCTGCAAAAAATGCAGGTTTTACTCTCGGGTCAATGGCTTTTAGAAAAGCTCTTCTTATCGCTTCCATATCATCCATACGCAATATATAACAGAGAATGCCGCAAAAAACAAGAAGGCATTAACGACTGCCCCACTTTTTATATAACACAAATTTTAGCGTCGCACAATATATCAGTAACTGCAAAAACAAGATGGTCCTATTTCAAAAAATCTATAGGGTTCATGTATGCTTTAAGTGGAGCCACAGGCACGCGTGCTTTTGCGCAATAATGCGTCTTTCTATATTGACCTAAGGGCACGACACGCACCGCACTGGCATCATAAACGGTGAAATGTAAATGCGGACCTGTAGTATATCCGGTGTTGCCTGAGTATGCGATAACTTGCCCTGTCCGTACACGTTGTCCTGCCGATACTTTAATCTTAGACAGATGCGCATAAAGAGTGGCAAGGCCGTTGCCATGTTTTATTAAAACCCATTTACCGTATGAGTAACAACCCGGATATGCATCTGTGTTGCCGGTTTCCACAACTGAGCCCGCCAAAGCCGCTTTCACAGGAGTCCCTATACCCGCGCCAAGATCTATACCGTTGTGCCCCTTGCCGTTATATGCTCCGGATTTTGCAAAACGCGTATTGCCAAAATATTGAGTAATCCATACTTTATCCAAAGGCCAATGCAAGACTTTTGATCCGACTTTTGGAATCAAGTTTGGATTAAAAATATATTTAAGCTTGGCTTCATACTCATGTAATTGCTCCTCAAACTCACGTTTAGCGCGTTTTTTTGCCGCCAAAATTTTCTGGTAATTTGACTCTTTGTTTTTGGTAAGCCGGATTAAATGCTGTTTTTCACGGCTTGCAATGTCCACAGACTGTTTTTCGGTAGAAAGCTTGGCTTTTGCTTTCAAAAGCTCAGCTTTGATTTTCTGCAAGTTTTCGGCAGATTGCTCTAACTCTGTTTTCTTTATTTTTAATTCTGCGTTATTTTGTCTGATAAGCTCCTGGATTTTATTGATATTTTCAAGCTCATTAAGCATGGAAGCAAAATTATTTGAAAGAAGAATCTCTGCCAAGCTTCTATTTTCGTACTGGTTAACCGTCCTTATAGTCTTGGCAAGAAGCTTTTTGTTTTCTAAGATTTTCTGCTCTTTGTTTTTAACCTGCTTTTTAAGTCGTTGTATTTCTTGCTCTTGTTCTTTTATCTTATTTTCGGTTAATGAGATTTGTTTTTGTAATTTTTTCCTGGATAATTCTATACTATACAAAGCGTTCTTTAGCGTCTTTTTTTTGCGCGACACAGACTGTAACTCTGATTCATATTTACGGATTTCAGCTTCTATCTTCTCAAGCTCTGATTTGGAATCATGTATTTTTGCTTTTAGTTCCTGTACTTTATTTGCCATCACCGAAGAGGTCATAATAAGAAACAGAACAAAGACAAACAATACCAATTTTCTCTTGCTCATGTTGCTATTATAGCATAACTGTTAAACTCACAAGTTCTATGCGCGCAAGTTAGCTAAAGCATCAATCGCTTTGTGTAGCCTCATGCAGGCTTCATCTTGACCAAGAGCGGCAAGTAAGACAAACGGGTTCGGTGAACGCTTCTGCCCTGATAACGCATACCTAAGTGGCCAGAGCACATCACCTTTTCCTTCTGTCTCAGCATACGGCATGATCATCTCTTCTACCCCATCTACTGTAAGCGTCGTTAATTTAGAGTCGCACAATATATTTATAAGTTTTTGTAAATGTTTTATCGCGGTTTCTTTGTCGCTTTTTTTCCAGATAAGCTCAGACGGATCGTAATCTAATTCATCCGCCGACTTCAAAATCCAGTCAAACTCCCCTTGCTTTTCCAACTCTGAAATATCCGCATATACATAAATTCTTTCTTTTAAGTCACATGCAAGCGCTTCTTTTACCTTATCATCAGATAATCGCTCTTTAAGAGATGGCCCGGCAAATCCTAACAAAGCAGCGTAGAATTCGTCACTTTCCAAGTTTCGCAGATATTCTCTGTTAATCCATCTCAATTTTTCTTCGTTAAAAACAGCGCCGGCTTTTTGGATGCCGGCCAAATCAAAACTCTCTACCAGCTCATCTATGGACCATAATTCTTTCTCATCATTGTCTTTACTGCGCCATCCAAGCATCGCCAAGAAATTAACCATCGCCTCCGGCAGATACCCCATCTTCTTATATTCAAGCACAGAAACCGCGCCATGTCTTTTGGACAACTTACTTTTGTCAGGAGCGAGAATAAATGGTATATGAGCATATTGAGGGCTCTCAAACCCGAGGGCTTGTTGTAGTAAAATTTGTCTTGGTGTATTGGAAATACCATCTTCCCCGCGAAGTATATGGGTTATCCCCATATCATAATCATCCACAACAACAGCCAGATGATATAACGGGTCGTCTACAGAGCGGGCAATAACAAAATCACCAAGGTCACTTGTGTCCACCTTGATTTCCCCTCTTATCAAATCATTGAATGATATTTCTTTGTTCGGGTTCTTGAAGCGTATCACTCTTGCGGTTTTGTCTTTGTTCTCTTCGGCCTCGTATGCAAGACCGCTATCAATCAATTCTAAAAGGTGTTTTTTATATATATCACTGCGCTCACTCTGACGCTGCAAGTCCCCTTCCCAGTTAATGCCCAACCACTTCAAACCGGCTAAAATATCTTCTTCGTATTCCTTTTTACTGCGTTCTTTGTCAGTGTCTTCCATGCGCAGGACCATTTTCCCATTGTAGTGTTTTGCGAAAAGATAATTAAAAAGCGCAGTTCGCGCAGACCCTACGTGCAAAAGACCGGTTGGGGACGGTGGGAATCTTGTTATGACAGTATTACTCATGCGCAATATTAAAACATATTATTCCGCTTCCTCCAAGCGCTCTAAAAATTCTTGCAACGGCATCGCTGCGCCGGCTGCAAGTTTATGCCCATTACCTCCACAGGCTTGCGCTAAATCAACAGGATACGGCTTGAAACTTTCACTCGCACTCCTAAAAGACAAATTTACCGTATTGCCAAACACTTTGAACATCAGCACCGGCTCTTTGACCTTCTCAGACATAGCATTCCCAAAATCGCTGACTATCGGCCGTATTGACGCGACATTATATGCTTTGATTTTGTACCCTGAGACATTAAAATGCAGAGCGCTTGCATTTCGCAAATAATAATCTATCAGCATATTTTGATAATCCAGCACCGGCTGGGCTTTTTTGTATAAGTCGTCAAGATCCGCGTTGATAAATTCAATAAATTTATCTAAATCATCCAGATATATTGCAGCGTAACTCTCAATCAGTTTTGACTTTGTTTTGTCTTCATATCTGTAAAGATCACCGTCTTCTATGTGCCATATAAACTTTGGCATCTTTTTGTCCGGGAAAAGATAGGACCATGTCAACGAAGCGCCGGACTTCTCATTGTCAAATACATAGCGCACATTGTCGTATTCTTTGGCTATCGCGCTGAGATTGTTGTATTCACCCATATGATGGTCAAGCACGGTCACTGCTGCGCCTGTCTTGGCGAAGTCTCTTACAAACCATGGGTTATCCAACACATACACCTCAACTTGCTTATTATCGTCCAGCAAATCCAGCACCTCATCTTTAATATCCGCATGCACTGAAGACTTCACCGGGAAAAACCGCGCATCAGGATGTGCCATCTTAAATACTGCTGCCGCGCTGGAGCCGTCAAGACATGCTCCATGGTAAGTTACCACTTTCAAGTTATTCTTCATGTTGTAAGGCAATTTTAAGTAATATGTCAGCAATCTTCCTTGCGGCGTCAGGCTTGGCAAAAGCTTTTGCTGAACGCGCCATTTTCTGCCAGAGAACCGGGTCATTCATTATGCGTCGTATTTCATTTTCCAAGAGAGTTGCAGTGAGATTGTCCTGTTTGAGAACGGTAGCGGCGCCCGATGCAGAATAAGCAAAAGCGTTGTATGTTTGATCATGTGAGACATCTTCCGGAATCGGAATCAATATGCTTGGCAGACCCACGGCGGCTATTTCAAATATCACACCTGAACCTGCGCGTGATATCACAAGGGATGAGACACCGTGCGCCATACGCAGAGCAAGCGCGGACAAATATCCATATGGCTTATACCTCTCTTTAAACGGAGACGCCTGCAACTTCAAATCAGCCAAAGCTTTGACCTCGTCAAAGTTCTCAGAGCCTGTCTGATGAATAATCTGATAATCCTTTACCAACTCAAGCAAGGCGTCCATCAAGACATCGTTTACTTTCTTGGCGCCGGTGGAACCTCCGAGAACAAGCAGTGTCGGAACAGAAGAGTCAAGTTCTAAGAATTCATACGCCCCGTCGCGTACAGGCCTGAATATCTCCGGACGCACAGGATTACCGGTGAGGATGAATTTTTTACGCTCAACATTCTTTGGGAAGAATTTCAAAACCTCATCATAAGAGATAGCAACGGCTTTTGCCCATTTTGATGCGATTACATTTGCCTGTCCGGGGTGTGCGTCTGACTCATGTATCACTACAGGTATTCCTAAAAAGCGAGCAGCGACAGTTGTTGGGAACGCCGCATACCCACCTTTGGAAAAAACAATATCCGGAAAAATCCTATAAAGTTGCCATGTCGCCTGCAATATCCCAAATGCGGTTTTAAAATAATCAAAAAAATTACGGATTGAAAAATACTTACGCTTCTTCCCCGCAGCCGCCTTAACAAAACGCATACGCCTTTGCACTAACGCCTCTTGGTCTAAGACAAACGGACCGATATATATCAACTCCGGCTCTATAATTTTCTCTGTCTTGGCTATGTGGTTAATCTCATCTGCCACCGCCATCAACGGGTAAAAGTGCCCGCCTGTTCCTCCTCCGGTAAAAACTATCTTCATAGAAAACTATTATAACAAATATAACTATGCGTATCTACCTGTCTGCAAAGCCGCCTTTGCCGCAGCTTGCTCTGACTCTTGCTTTGACTTGCCCTCACCTTCGGCGATTTTTTGCTCACCCACAAAGACCGCAGAGACAAACTTCTTATCATGGTCAGGACCTGTCTCTTTAAGCAACTTGTATTTCGGTGTGGCGGATTCCTTCTCCTGCACCAATTCTTGAAACCTGCTTTTTGGGTCTTGCCAAAGTCTTTTTTCCACTATCTCGTCTATTTTATACAAAATGTTCTCAGCAATAAATTCTTTTGCCTCAGAATAGCCTTTATCAAGATAGACAGCGCCAATCAACGCCTCAAACGCATCCGCCAAGATAAATACCCGCGCGCGCCCCGTGTCTCTCGCCTCCCCTTTTGACAGCAATAAGTAGTCGTTCATATTCAATTTGAGAGCGGCCTCGTATATGCTCTGAGTGTTTACCAACGCGGCGCGCAAAGCTGTAAGCTCCCCCTCCGGTTTCTCCGGAAACCTTTTAAACAGGAAATCTGACGACACCAGCTCAAGCACAGCATCACCTAAAAACTCAAGTCTCTCATTGTGCTCGGGGACAAAACCTTTGTTCTCATTCATAAAAGAACGATGAGCAAAAGCTGTTTTAAGCAATGTTTTATTCTTAAAATTTAAGCCTGCATTTTTCTCAAATTCTTCAAAGTTTGGCATAGTCTTTTTATTTATTTAGTAAAATATTAACAGCATTAGAGATAATCTCCAATAAGTCATCATAAAATTTAAGCTCTCGTATGTCTGCAAGACGAAACCACTTGGCATCATCCAGACCGCCATCGGATTTCAGATGCAAATCATCAAAAGGCACCTGCGTTAGGAAATAATTTACCTTACGCAGGACCTTATCACCCTGCTTGTTTTTTGCTTTGTATTGACTTTGCCCCAAGTTATCCTGAACCGATACGATGTCTAAGCCTATCTCCTCTTTTACTTTGCGCTTGAGCGCCTCTTCATCTGTCTCAGTGTCATGCTTTTTCCCTTTGACTACAGTCCAGTATCCAAATATATCATGCACTACGGCCACATATACATCTTCATCATGCTTTGTGTAAGGAAGCGCAGCTATCACATCTTCTGTGCCTGTAATATCACCTTGCTCATCCTTGCCCGGCTCACCCATCTCGGTATATACGGCACCCAGAACACCGTTGACAAATTTTGAGCTTCTGTCTGAACCAAACTCTTTGGCTAACTCAATAGCCTCATTTATCGCCACTTTATAAGGCACATTATCATGGTCAGCAAACAAAAGCTCAGAAAGACCTATGCGCAATATATTTCTGTCTATCACCGCTATGCGTTCAAGTGGCCATTGCGGAGCCGCTTTTTGTATGATTTTGTCAAGATCATTTCTCTTTGCAAGAATTGTCTCAAGCAGTGTCTTGATAAAAGGAAGCAGCTTTGTGTCGCCTGCAAATTCTGCGAAGTTACGCATGAGAATATCATCATTGTTTTTACCCCAAAGATTATCACTGTCTATCTCAAACAGTGTCTGAAGAACTATGGCCCTCCCCAATGTTCTACCTTTTAACATTGGGCATATACTACTATTTTAAAATAAAAAAGCAAGAGACTCTTTAAGAGCGCGACAAAATAAAAGAGGCGCGGCCTACGGCCGCGCCTCTTTTATTTCTCATCTTTTTTAGCTGTGCTCTCTTTTTTCTTAGCTCCCGCTCTTTTCGTTGCAGCTTTACTGCTCTTGTTAGATTTCGTTTCGCTCTCTGTCTTTTTATTTTTTTCTGTCTTTTCTTCCACTTTGTTTGATGAAGCTTCTGTTGTCGCTGTTTTAGCTTGCATTTTCTTTAGCCTTGCCTCTTGTTTCGCCACAACATCAACTACCATCTTGCCACGGTAATACCCACACTCGGGGCAAACTCTATGCCTTAGGTGATACGCCCCACAGTTGGCGCACTTGGACAAGCGCGGCTCTTTTATATGATGATGGGAACGACGGTTGCCCGTATGCCCTTTTGTTACTCTCATTCTTGATGACATATTGCGCTATTATACATTTTTATAGACATTTGGCAAGTAGTATCCACCCACAAAACTCGATACCGAACTAATTGTGCGCAGGATTAAATTATTTCTTTTTATTTGTATTTTCAGACAGATTCTCTCTGTAAAATTCTTCTGCTACTAATCTCCCATTTACTTTTCTTAATATTCCCCCAAAAAATGACTCTTCAATCTTTGTTATGCTCAAATTTGTTACTGCGGATACCTGAGCTATTGCATGCTCTAGCCATTTTCTAGGGACAACATTAAATAATCTCTGCATTATTAACACTTTCTTTTTTAAGTCATAAAGAAGATGATTGGAAAAGCCGCTTTCGTTTTTATTGCCCTCGTGTAGAATCTGTATCTCTACATTTACGGGGGTGGATTGATAGATAATCTTAAATCTTAGTTTAATATCTTTATATTTATACGCGCTTTTTTTGTTATCTCTGTCAAATTTTATATCAAGATTTGGAAATTGATTTGATATATTATCTATTTCTTTTTGACTCAATAAATCACCCTTTATTTCAAGTCTAAATATTTTTCCGTTGTCATATTCGTCTATTCCATAAGCTTCTTTTTGAGAAGTAAAATATTTGATGATATGTGACACAAAGATAGGTATATTATTGTGAGCTAATTCTATTCTTATACCTACTGCATCTTTTAAAGCCTGGTTTAAATTCGCCTCTCTGTTTAGAATAAGTTTCATTGCGGCGCTATACATACTCTTAAGTCTGGAGCAATACGAGGCTTTTATATCTAATTCCGGAACAGAAGATTCCTTGCATGACATTACGACGTCTTCAGAAGTCGATATCAGCAATGGTTCTATATCGTCCAGCTTTCCAAATATGGCCTCATTCAGAAAATGAAAGGCTTTCTCTCTTAGTTCTATTCGTCCATCATTTAACATAAACATCACGACGGTAGTCTTCACAAAGGCACAGAGAGCGACATGTTTCAACAAAGCGTCTTGCGATATTTTCCTCTTTCTACCCTGAGTATTTATTTTTTGCAGTTCTTTATATATAATCTTCAAATCATTTAGTTCATGTGCATGTTGTATATGCTCTAGCCAATCTGTTCTATCCCTATCAATTCCAGTAGGCGCTGCTACCAGCGCTCTCGGGATATCCAAAACTTCTCGCAAAAAATCCATCGCCGCTTCAGCTGATTGTTTTATTTTCAATAAATATTCATCATCGGTCATTTCTTCAGATCTCGGGAATTGAGCATAAAGATATTTAACCCAAGCAGGAATTTCTGAAACTTTTGTTTTCTCTTCTTCAGCAGCTGGGATAGAAGGCAAATCTATAACAGTAAAACCTGTTCTTGTATCTATCCCGGAGTTCCCCAAAATTCTTCCTGCATCATGAGCATCAGATCCCTTTATTGTATGTCGTAATGAGACAAAATCTGCTCCTATATGCCCACTCCTTCCTCTCGTCTCTTTTGGTGGTAACTCTGCCATGCTTTGCTATTATATCACGATAATATCATTTAGTCAAAGTAACACCTTTACTGATTTATCTATATCATGAAGCAAGAGGAGAATCTTATTTTTCATTTAAAAAACTCAGTCTGTGCTCTTCGCTTACACCGAGCTTGCGCAAAGCGTCAAAATGCGCTTTTGTCCCATAGCCTTTGTGTTTTTCAAAATAATATCCCGGATATTTTTTTGCAATCTCTATCATATATCTGTCCCGTAAAACTTTTGCCACCACAGATGCCAAAGCTACCTCTATGAATTTCTCATCTCCTTTAGTAACGCTTTTCCAGTTGTATATATCCGGAGCTTTCAATGCTCCGTCTAAAATTACAGACTCGCTTGGAGCAGCTCCTATCTGTAACAATAAATCTGCAACGGCTTTTTGTAAAGCTTCAGAGATACCATGCTTGTCTATATACTTTGCGCTTAGAAAAATATGCTCGTATTTTATGTGTTGCGCTTGTAAAATATACTCAAAAATCGCATCACGCCTTTTCTCGCTAAGTTTTTTAGAGTCTTTAAATGGGCTCGCCAACATAAACGACAACGGCTCTGAATCAAAATCTTCCCTTAAGGCTTCCATATCTTCCACTTTCACAACAGCCACAGACAATGGCCCCGCTATGGGCCCACGCCCCGCCTCATCTATCCCATATATCAAGTTTTCTTTAAGCATACAAGTGTTTCTCAGAGCCACATGCGCAACCTTTCGGTTTGATAAATTCTTCAAAATACTCTCTGCCGTAGTCAAAGCCCAGCTCATCACCCGCTTTTATATCTTTTAGGGCGTGGAAAACTATCTCACCCGCTTCTATCTGCGCTTCTAAGTTTGGTTTACAGAAATGATTTATATAGCGCGCAATATTGTCTCTGCCGGAACCGTCTATTGTATAGTCATCATCTATCTGAAACAAATACCTCGTATTCAACTTATCAGCTTCTTTTGTGCTAATGAGTTTACCTGTATATTTTATGACAAAATCCCCCTTTTTGATGTCCTCTCCTGCAAAAAGCCCCAAACCCGACACACCACGCTTGACCATGACTTTTTTAGCTTTTTGTGATAACATAAGATTATAGTAACAAAAAAGAGTATGCTTGCAAATATTCATTCTATTATCTTGTGGTTGACGATTCTGCTATACTTTTTGATTACCATAACCTTGTTTTATCATTGGTATAAATACACCATAAATCCAAGCGTATTTTTGTTTTCGGTTATTATCTACCTTGGGCTTACAGCTTTTCCCCTCTTGCTTATGGCGGTTGCAGTGGGTGCCATGTAAAAAACAAACGCGTATGCCAAATAAAATAAAAAAACTACAAAAACTTATAAACCTGCAAAAAGACGAAAGCTGTAAACTTATTGTCCGCAAGCATTGGTTTGTATTCGTCAGAAACGCTGCCGGCGTCTTTTTTGGCACTTTAGTCTTGTGGATAATTCTCGGAATCGCTCTACGACTTGGGCACTTTAATGACGCCATGGTTGTTTTTTGGCAAGCTTTGGTGGTGCTTATGGGGACTGTCGCTATTTTCGTGATATGGACAAATTATTTCTTGGACATGTGGATAGTCACAGACAAAAGGGTTGTGCATGTGGACCAAAGGACCCTCTTCTCGCGCGTCATCATAGCCACTCGCATAGATCGTGTCCAGGATGTAAAAGCTCAGGTTAAAGGCATCATACCTACCATGCTCGGTTTCGGCAATCTCCAAGTCCAAACAGCCGGCGCCAGCTCTGCAAACATGCTCATCAACGGCATTCCAAAACCAAATGAAGTTAGACGAGTCATTTTGGAAAGATTAGATCAAGCATTAGACGGAGCGCACAATCACGACGGTGTGGGGCACAACTAAGCGCATCTGTGTCAAGCTAATCAGAATCCGTTACAAAAAATACGGCAGAGTCAAAACTAAGCTTATGCTTTGATTTGTCAGATAGTTTTATTAAAGTGAATTCATCTTTATCCAAGTCACATTTATCCTCCAAAGTCACAACATAAGGAATTGATAGTTTATCTGCCGTTTTTATTTGCTTGTCAAATTTCCTTGCGGAATAATTCACTGCAGTCTCAATGTTAGCTCTCCTAAATCTCTCCGACAAATCAAAAGCGGCCCTTTTCAACTCCGGATCATCTTGCAATACCATAATCATGAGCTTGCTTGCCGGCTCATACTCCGGCAAAAGCCCGCGCAAGTCCATAAAATCCCTTATCGTGACATCACCCATACCAAAACCTAAAGTAGGCACAGGCTCTTGTCCCAGAGACTTCATTAGATTGTCATAGCGCCCACCACCACACAAAGCCCTTGGGTTGGCCTTATCCGTATCAAAAACCTCAAAGATAAACCCGGTATAATAGTCAAACCCTCTGACTACCGAACTATCCACCACAACATTGTTGATGCCTCGCAACTTGAACTCATCCAAGTAATTTTTAAGTTCTCCCTCTGCCTCTGCATGCTTTAATGCAGCAAGAAAAGCATCTTTTTCATTGGCTAAAATCCGTGTTAGATGCTCATCAAAATCTTCTTCTGAAATCTTAGCTTTTCTGTCCAAGAGCGCCAGTGTGCTTTTTGCGGCAAGCGGCGGCACCTCTAACTCATTAAATATTTTGTCCAAAACGGAACGGGAGTTGATCTTTATCAGAAAATCTTCTTCCTTGGCGCCGAATGCAAAAAATATCTCTCTTACAAGAGCAACAAGCTCTATCTCGTAGTCCATACCTTCTGCGCCAAAAATATCCGCATTGAGCTGCCAGTGCTCGCGCAAACGCCCTTTCTGAGGTCTTTCATATCGGAAAACATTGGGTATTGAATACAAACGCAAAGGAAAACCGAGTTCTCTGCGTTTCTTAGCCACCATGCGCGCCACAGTCGGGGTCATCTCGGGGCGCAGTACGACTTCTCTACCACCTCTGTCTTCAAAGATATAAGTCTGCTCGTTGACTATCTCATCACTTGTTTTGTTTCTATACAAGTCTGCCGACTCCAAAACGCTTGCGCCATAATGCTCAAAACCGAAAAGCTCGCAAGTCTCAGACATCACTCGGCGTATATAATCAAGAACGAATTGATCTTGCGGGTAAAAATCTCTCACCCCTTTATAACTTTCCAATATTTCTTTTTTCATGTGTATATCATACACTTTTTAAACACTTTCTCAAATATGAAAGAGCTCAAATTTAACAGTTAACACATTTTCTGTTATAATGCCCGCCATGCGTAAAGTAGTCTTTGACATAGAAACAAGTAACACCTTTAGAGATGTCGGAAAGTCTGACCCCGCCGCATTGGATTTGTCTGTTGTTTGCATTTATGATTACAAAGAGGACTCTTACCAATGTTTCTTTCAAGATGAATTAAACCAATTATGGAAAATCTTAGAAAGCACTGACATGTTAATCGGATATAACTCAGACCACTTTGACATCCCTCTTTTGAACAAATACTTCCCGGGTGACTTAACACAGATTAAGAGTCTTGACATTATGAAAGAAATCCAAAACTCCTTGGGAAGACGCATCAAACTTGACACCATAGCGGAAGCCACTCTGGGCGAAGGGAAATCAGCTCACGGACTGCAAGCGATTAAATGGTGGCAAGAAGGCAAGTATCAGGAAGTTGCCGAATATTGCAAGCAAGATGTGAAAGTAACAAAAGAAATTTTTGACTACGCAGAGCAACACGGCAAGTTGCTTTACAAAGATTTGGGACAAACAAAAGAAATGGAGATAGACACAAGCTCCTGGAACAAACTTGACGAGAAAGCCACCTTGACGCATACATTACCTTTTTGAAGCTTACATGTAAATTTGTGGTAAAATAGTTGATACATTATCAGTTTAATTATTTATAAATTATATGAGTAAAGAAAAAGATTTGATGACGCCGATTGCCATAGTGGTAGCAGGCGCCATAATAGCGCTTGCAGTTTACTTTTCTATAACCGCAAACAAACAAAACGCGGCAGGCAACAATGCTAACACACCGCAGAAAGCCCCCGTAGTCAAAGTGCGCACACCTCAAAAAGACGACCTTATCAAAGGATCTAAAAATGCGCCTGTGGTTGTGATAGAGTATTCCGATACAGAATGTCCATTCTGTAAAAACTACCACGACGTAATGAACCGTATCGTAAAAGACTACAAAGGCAAAGTGGCTTGGGTTTACAGGTTCTTCCCATTGCCACAGTTACACCCAAAAGCTGAAAAGGAAGCTCGGGCGGTCGCCTGTGCGTACAAACTAAAAGGCAACGATGCAGCGTTCAAATACTTGGACCGCATCATGGAAATCACACCGTCCAACAATGGGTTGGACTTGAGCAAATTACCTGAGGTGGCGACATATGTCGGCTTAGACAAAGCGGCATTCCAAAAATGTCTGGATTCGGGTGAAACCAAAAGCCGCGTGAGTCGCGACTCAAACGAAGCGATTAAATCAGGCGCAAAAGGCACACCTCATAATGTGATACTGTATAAAGGTGAGCAAATGGTCGTCCCCGGCGGTTTACCATACGAACGATTGAAGCTCATTATTGATCAACTGTTGAAAGATAACGCAAAGAAATAGTTATCTCACTTACAGTAGCGTCACACAAAAACTCTCGGTCAAAACCCGAGAGTTTTTTATTCCTAAATTGAAAGCACTTCCCCTATCTCATCATGTCGCGCAAGGCACAATACTCACATTTACCTTGCTTGTGTTTTTCACAGCGACTATCCCAAAAATCAAAATTGTATATGGACTGCACTGCAGTTTGCATCTCAGAGCGCAGCTCTTTCAAATCGTCATCGCTAATATCAAAAAATTCTCTTGAAAAATCCCCTGATTCTTTCGGCTGTATGAAGTCTATCACTCCTTGTCTCATCTTATACTTCCCTTCCGTATCAAGTAGCAACTTATAAAACACGAGTTGGCGGAAGTAGTCTTTATTGCCGTCTTTGTTCTTGCCTAACAATTTGTTGCGGGTTCTCGGCTTTCCGGTCTTGTAGTCATATACCAATACCTCCGAGTCATCCACAAACTCTAATTTGTCCAATTTTCCCGTTATCCGCAATTGAGGCAAAAATTCTAAGCCTGTTTCAAACAGAACATCAATCGGATATTCGTTCAAGGTCTTCTGAGGCTTTGCAAAACTCTCCTTATAGTGATTCATCCAAGCGAAAAGATATTCTTTGGCAAGCTTTAGTATGTCTTCGGCTCTTTGCTCGCCAACGGCACGCTTTTGCAGATAATCACGCATGATTACTGTAAGCTCTTTTTTTGTTTTTATTTGACCCTGCTTTAGCCCCTCATGCAAAACAAAAAGAGCGTGGTGCAAGACATTTCCCAGCAACAAATACTTATCCTGCATTTTGGGTATGCGTATCAAGTTGCTGTAAAAAAAATTCCATGGACAATCTAAGAAATTATTTAGCGCTGTAACCGATAGGCCTTGTTCCATAAAAAGCGCGCGTAGATATTCCATATCTGCTACTGATTTTGCGCTTAAAGGCGCGGATTTCAAAAGCTCCGCTTTTGAAATCCGCGCCTCCTCTTCACTCATATCCAAGTTACAAAGAGCGCTACCTGTCAACTCTGTAACAAAAACCGAAGGCAGTCTCTCTTTGCCCGCCTCTGAGAATTTGCCGTAAGACATATGCACCGCCAGCTTAGCTCTAGTCAGAGCGACAAAAAACAATCTGCGCTCGTCATCATTTCCTTCGTCAAATTTGGCTTTCTTGGTGGGCAAGATAAACTTATCTCTTGATGCTCTGTTGCCCCATTTTTTATCATAGACCCGCAACAAAAACACATGCTCAAACTCTAAGCCTTTCGCTTTATGCGCCGTCATAAGCTTGACCGTATTCGGGCGCAGGGTCGGCTCTTTGCTGATGGACAGCTTATGTTTGCGTAAAATACTCAAATGCTCCAAAAAATCCTCTAACTTGTAGTCAAGCTGTCCGGCAGACATTGCGCTGGCATCTTTAAAAAGAACATGCAACTTGTCCAACAAATCCAAACTGTTCTTTCTGTTTAGCGCAAAAGTTAGAAAACCGGAGTTATTGAGTATCTCGTTTATGAACTCAGGTAACGGCTCATTTTTTGCAAGTTTACCAAAGCGCGCCATAAAATTTCCAAAAGAACGCATGCTCTTTACATCCTTAACTCCCGCGCTTTGCAGCTCCTTGTCAGACAAGATGATATCATACAGACTCTTTTTTGAACGACGATAATGCTTAAGCGTCTTATACACATCCAACTCATCAAGCTCCAAAAAATCAAGGTGCATCACACGCGCCAAGTATTCATCATGACCAAAATTATTTACAGCTTCAAGCAAAAGCAGGAATTTATTTATATCCTTATCTTTGAGTGTATCTGCGCCCGATGCAATATGAAAAGGAACCGACTCTTTCTCAAGAGCTTTTACAAAGAGCTCAGCATCGGCATTTGTGCGATATATCAAGGCGATTTCTTTTGCCGGCACACCCTCATCCAGAAGTCGTCTTACTTGCTTGGCGACATGCGCAGCTTCCATTTCATCATCAGAATATACCGCCAAAGAGAGCTCCGCTTTTTCAATGCCGGCTTTGGAGTGCAGTTTTGCGCGTTTTAGATGGTCTGTTGCATGAGACATTAAAGCATGAGCCGCGTCCAATATCTCTTGCCCTGAACGATATGAGTCTTCAAGTTCTATTACCTTTGCATCTTTAAATTTATTTTTGAAATACATAAAGTTTTCAAGAGACGCTCCTTGAAAGCGGTAAATGGCTTGCTTTTCATCCCCCACAATAAAAAGATTCGGTGACTCATGAAAGTCCGTCAACAACTCCAAAAGCATGTTTTGCGCATCATTTGCATCTTGATGCTCATCTGCCAAAACATAAAGGAAGTTTTCTTGCACACGCATTTTAAAATCCTCGTCTTCACGCATCTGCCTTACAAGCTCTAATATCATGTCCTCAAAATCGTACAGTTTCTCTACACGAAGCAAGTCTTCGTATTTCTCATATATATCTACCAACTCTAAACCCCGTAAAAGTTTCTTTTCTATCGCAGAAGCCTCTTTTTTGAGTTTGCCGGTTCTTTTGTTGTAGGATGTCTCATCCGCCCTTAGTCTGTCCAACTCTTTGACGGTAAATTCTTTTAGAGTCTGCGCCGAGATGGCGTCTCGCTTAAGCTCAGATATTGCACCCATGATAGATGTTAAGTGCATATGCTTATCATAAAACGGCTTTAGCTCGCTATAGTCCCCCTCGTCTATGATGCGCGCCAAAAGCAGTATTTTCTCCACATCAGTCATAGGTTTTGACAATACCAAACGCTCAAAACTCTCCGGGTCATTTTGTATCACAGAGTTGGCAAAACCATGAAATGTATGAACATTCACCTTGTAACCCTCCGGGCCAATCATTTTTACCAAGCGCTCTTTCATGTTGGCGGCAGCGCTTTCGGTAAAAGTCAAAGCCAAAATACCGTCGGCCGGCGTATCGGTTTGTCTTAAAATATTTGCTATGCGAAGTGTAAGTATTTGTGTTTTTCCGGTTCCTGGTCCTGCCACTACCATCACGGGGCCGTCTATGCTATCTACCGCCTCTTTTTGCCTGGCATTAAGCATTTTATAGTTCTTTGTAAATGCCGGTGTTACTTTTACCTTAGACATATACAAGAGTATATCACAGATTAAAAATCTGACAGCTAACAATGTCTGTCGCAGTGCTTCTCACCTTGCACAACTGATTAAATATTCACTTTAAGTATCGGGAATTTATTTTTGAGATGTTCTTGCAAATGCTCAAGGGTCTTGTATATGTGTGTTTTATGGATTTGTTTTAGGTGGCTTTTGTCAAATTTTACTTCTTGCTCCTCGGAAAAATCTTCTGCCAAGCTCTGCAAAACCTTCAAAGCGACAGCGCTATGGCAGACAAAAGCCGAGGCATCTTGCAGACTGCCCGAAGGTAGCCTAACTTTGTCTGACTTTTCAAAAATAATAGCCAAGCTCTCTTGATGATCTCCTTGCAATATGACTGCATTTTCATCTTTTTCAGGGTCTTTCTCATTCATGTGTATATCATCCAACAGCTTGTTACCGTCAAGCCCGTATTCATCACCGTGTTTAATTAGCAATCCCGCATAGCCGCAACCGGCACATGCCATGGTTTTGCCTTGCTCTATGGCATGCTCATCTGTATGATATGTTATCTGACCCATTTTATTTTCAAAAAAATTTAAAAGCTCTTTCGAGTCTTGCTCTTTAAATACAGCACGCAAAACGGCAAACAAACCGAGAGCGCCTCCCGGATACGCTAACAAACCACCTCTATTATCTCGCCCGTCTATACACCTCCAAGACTTACTGTTAAAAGCTTCTATCTCATCTTCTGCTTTCGTCTCACCACCTCCTCGTTTGTAGTCAACACTTTTTTTAGGAGCGCCTTGCAATAATTTTTTTATATCCGGCAATTCAATATTTTCCATAGTCTCTATCATAAACATTTAAATTAATAAAAGCCCACACAGGATACTCCCGTATGAGCAAAAGTCAAGTTGAAAATGCTCTAATAATCTTTTATCTTTTTTGCTTCTTCGTGGTTGCGCAGTTTTTCCAATGCTTTTGCTTCTATCTGACGGATACGCTCTCTTGTAACTCCAAATTTGTTGCCAACCTCTTCAAGAGTGTAGCTGACTCCTTCCGGGTTTAGTCCGTTTCTTAGTTTAAGTATTTCTCTCTCTTTCTCAGTTAAAAGATTTAACATGTCTTGCAAGTGCTTGGACAATATATCCTTGTCCGCCGCCTGGTCAGGCCTGTCTATGCTGTCATCCGCCACAAAATTACCTAAAGTGGACTTACCGTCCTCATCATCACCTACCGGCTTCTCAAGTGAGACTATGCTTTGTTTGATTTTCTCTATATGGTGTATTTTACTTACATCAAGTCCCATCTCTTGGGCTATTTCTTCAGAGCTTGGGTCACGCCCCAAGATTTGAGAAAGCTCTCGCATCTTTTGCTTGTATTTGGCTATTGTCTCAACCATGTGCACCGGAATACGTATTGTGCGCGACTGATCCGCCAAAGCTCTGGTAACCGCTTGCCTAATCCACCAAGTTGCATATGTTGAAAACTTATATCCTTTTTTATAGTCAAATTTATCTACAGCTTTAAAAAGACCGATGTTCCCCTCCTGAATCAAATCCAACAAAGTCAAATCCGGCGAACGACCAACATACTTCTTTGCAATGGAAACAACCAAACGCAAATTTGAACGCGCAAGTATCATTCTTGCCTCATCATCACCTTGCTCTATGCGTTTTGCAAGCTCCACTTCCTGCTGAGCATTCAGAAGACTGTATTGCCCTATCTCTCTTAGATACATTTGCACAGAATCTTTCTTACCTGTGCCCATGTGCAAGAGTTGTTTTTTCGCCAACAAATCATCTCCCGTCTCATCAAGGATACCACCTGATTCCAAGACATCTATACCCGCTCCGGAGAACTTGTCATACAAATCTTCCAAAAAACTCACATCTTCCTCTATGTCCGGGAACTCCTTCAATATTTCATCATATGTAACATAACCGTGCCCGCGCGCCTTGTCCAAAAGTTCCTCGGCTTTGTTAAGTCTGTCTAAAAGGGCGGTCTTTGGCGCTGCGGCTTTTTTCTTGGCTTTTGCCGTCTTTTTTGGGGTTTTTGCAAACGCTTTTTTAACCGCATTTTTTTTGCTTCCGGCCTTGCTTGTTTTTGTCGCTTTCTTTTTAGTCGTGCTTTTAGATGCCGCCTTTTTGGCGCTTTGTTTCTTCGGCGTTTTTGCGACACCTTTAGATGCTTTTTTCTTTACCGATTTTTTACTTGCCATAAAATTATAATTTTGCTAATTCTTTAGCCAACTGAGCAATTCTAACACTTAATTTTTCAGCTTCAAGTTCATTTGCTGCCGCTTCCAGATTCCGCAACTCCGCCGTCATAAGATCCAACTTCCACTTTAATAAAAATTTCTTGTTAGTGTTGATAAAATCCTGCGCTGCACTTTTTATGTTGTCAGAACTTAAGAGGGTTTTGTCCAATTCATTGTAAGCTTCAAGTAAATACTCTTCAGAGACATCCTCTTGTCTGTTGTCCGCAAGAAGCTCATCTATCTGTAAGACCAATTCGGTCTTGTCCTTTTCTGAGATTACAGCAGCCTTCAACTGCGTAAGCCACTTCTTTAGTATATAAAGATCCAATACCCTTTCTTTTACCCCTTTTGTTTCTTGTTTGTTGCGAGAAGGCGTTTTATCGCTCATGCTTCCCATTTGCGGTTGTTCTCGTTCTGCATCCGCCAAAACAGCTGCGACAGACACCGCCATAGCTTTGGCAAGCTTATTTGCCAAAAGCTCCCTTTCTGTTTTAGACTCTACAAAAGCCAGAAGCGGAACAACTTTCTCTCTCAAGAGCTTAGCATATTTGTCTTGGTTTTGCAATTTGTTATGAAAATGCTTTATCAAAAAATCAATTATATTCAAAGCGTCTTTTACCAACTCTTTTATGGCATCTGCACCTTCTTTTTTAAGGACATCTGCAGGATCCTCTCCTGCTTCAAGCGCCAAGACTTTGACATCAAAACCCAAAGAGAAAAGTTTAGGCACATTCTTAATCATAGCCGTAACACCGGCATCGTCTGAGTCTAAAGCAAGCAGTATGTTTTTGCTGAAACGCCCCAACAAAGACAAGTGTTTATCTGTTAAAGCCGTGCCGGAAAGAGCCACGGTGTTTGAAAAACCGGCCTGATGCATGGCCAAAAGGTCAGCCTGTCCTTCCACCAAAATTGAAAAGTCGTATTTTCTTATTGATTGCTTGGCTATGTGATAGCCGTATAAAATTGAGCTCTTATTATAGATTGGAGTCTCGGGAGAGTTTATATACTTTGCTGATTTGTCGTTATCTTTTGCAAAGATGCGCCCGGAAAAAGCTGCCACTTCCCCTTTCTCATTATATATGGGAAACATAATTCTTGAGCGGAAGCGGTCATATGTCTTCCCGGTCTCAGCTGTCTTGATTAGCCCGGCCTTTTCTATCTCTTCTGTCTTATAGCCTAAAGACAGCAGATACTTCAGCACGGCATCCCAAGCATCGGGCGCAAAGCCCAGAGAAAATTTCTCTATAATTTCTTTACTCAGACCCCTGTCTGAGAGGTATTGCATTGCGTCATTTCGCTTTTGTAACTCTTGTCTGTAGAAATTTGCAGCCTTGTTGAGGATTTCCAAAAGCTTTTTATTCTCCTTTGAAGATTGTTTGTCTGCAAAATGTCTGTCTTTGACTTCAACTCCGACTTTATCAGCCAATCGCCTTAGAGCCTCTTTAAAATCTATGCCTTCTATCTCTTCTATAAAGGTAAATATATCACCATGTTTGCCGCAACCAAAACAATGAAAAGTCCCACGCTCCGGAGTTACTATAAAAGACGGTGTCTTCTCAGCATGAAACGGGCACAAACCTTTAAGGTGCACACCGGCAGGTTTAAGTGTTAAATATTCAGAAACCAGCTCTTCTATCGCCAGTCTCTCTTTAATCTCTTGGACAGTATCCATTGGCTATAGCTTAGCAGAAAAACTCCCAACATCCAACACCCCTACACCCCCAACCACCCCAAAAGGGAGTCAAAGAAATTTTGTAACGGTGAGCT
>CAYPCF010000002.1:0-27189 GCA_964409155.1 uncultured Candidatus Saccharibacteria bacterium
TGGAATGTTTTGGATATTACTCCAATCAGGTTGAATTCCCGCCAAAGAGATAGTTTCCGAGTTTCCATTTTCAATGCCGATAGTAAGGTTGTTGTTTGAGAATGATGAGCCGGAGATGTTTTGGTCATCTGTTCCCCCATTGTCATTAGCCGGTACCCAGTTTGTGCCGTTCCATTTTAGGGTTTGGCCTGCGCTTGGGGTGTTTGTAGTTGTGTCTACGTCTGAAAGATTATCTATAGGTCCTAACGCTACCGATGAAGGATTAACCCACGCAGTTCCTGTTGCGGTTGAAGACAGTATTTGGCCTGGCAAACCAACGCTACCGCCGGCGTCATGTACTCTACCATCCAAGAACAGCTCTCCTGTATGTATTGCACCGAAGGACCCGGATCCTCCATGGAAAGTGCTGTTGTAAATATCAATGTTATGCAACACATCAATGCGCTGTGACAAGCTAACATTGGGGTCTGTTGTATTATTTATAATCTTAGTCTCTTTAATGACCGTTGGCTTGCGCTTGGATAGCTCACGCAAGCGCATGTAGACATCTTGGAAAGCGAGCTTCACCCAGCTCATATCCGCTTTCTCTACAACTCGTATGACGCGTCTTTGGTTGCCACCGATGTTGGTCTTACTTGCGGTTCTATTTTGTTGAGAAGCAATTCCACCACGACCTGAAGATTTTGTATCATCAGAAGAGTGACTTTGAGCAGGTCCTGTCTTAGGCACCACGATTTTTAAAGCTACAAAAGAATCTTCTTTATATCTATGATTACTATTGAATACTTGAGAGTTATTTATCTGAGTCTTATCTTCAATATTAAAAAGCTGCATGAATACAAGCCCGGCATTTGCCAACATGTCATTCATACTTGATAACCCGGAGTCTATCAGATTCCTTGTCAAAGCATCCGGCGTCTGCGAGCGGAACGTATTGTCAGAGAGAGAATTTGCATGAGTTAGGTTAAATGATACTGCAAAAAATAATAAGATTAAGGAAATGTATACAGAAATAATTCTAAAATAACAGATAAAATCTGTCGTAAGACTATAACCGGTGCGAGCCTGCCGCAAAGCAGCTCCCGAGTTTAGAAAATGCGCATATTCTCTTTGCATATTTTTACATATTTCATCATCAATACGGGCTTGCTTGGTGCGAACAGAATCTCTGAAATTCATAGCTGAATTTTATCATTTTTTAAATTAACCACGAATGCAAATTCATCTAAAAAATATGAAATATTGTGGATAACTCAAAAAGCTACTGTCAACTTTTCTGACATTTTACGCAATGTAGCTACAACATCGTCTGATCTAAAAATAGCAGAGCCTATGGCAAATCTTCTTATGCCGTAAGAAGCAAGACGTTCTATTTTGTCCAAAGACACACCTCCATCCACTGCCAATGTTAGTTTGTTGGCATAGGAAGGATATTCTTTCTTGAATTGATCTACCTTATGATAAACCTTATCAGAAAACTTAGACCCTTGCACCCCAATCTGTTCTATACTCATAAATTGTAACAGGTCTATCTTTGATATAAAAGGCTCCAACTCATGCAGACTGCTGTCCAACATAACAGACGCACCGACATAAACTCCTTTATTTTCAAGGTATTTAAGTGATTTCTGGAAATCACGAGATTCTATCTGCATAAGCACCCCTGACACATCATCACTCAAACACTTCTCTAGAAATGGCATATTGTCCTGCAACATGAGATGATATTCTATGTTCAACCCTTTACTATCTATCTGCTTGGGAGAAGTTGTTTCATTGTCTAAATACGGCCATGACTTTTTAGGAGTCATTAAACCATCCATAATGTCTATTTGGACTATCTCAACTTCAGATTTAACCAGGTCAATCTTATCTTCTATCTCCTGAGTTGTACTTTCCAATATCGCAGGTAGTATAGCGCTTTTTAATTTTTTCATATTTATTATAAGTCTATTTTAGAAATACGGCGCACATGGCGCTCAATCTCGGAAAACTCAGTGTCTAAAAACAAAGTTGCCGCCCTTATTATAAAGTCAATATCGAGAAAACGAGCTCCAAAACTTAAAATATTCGCATTATTATGCTGTCTGGCCAAGCTCACCAAGTCTAAATTTGGACAATTCAACACCGTTGCTCGCACATTCCTGAAACGATTAGCAACTATGGCCTCTCCTTCACCGGAACCACCAAATATAAATCCCACAATATCTTCTTTGCTGTGCTCTGAGATATACTTGGCGGCAGGCGCTATGTAGTCAGGATAATCATCCCGCTCATCCTTGCTTATAGCACCAAAATCTTTAATCTCACAGCCTGGGCGATTTTTTATAAGATATTCTTTTAAGGCCTCTTTAGCGTCAAATCCGGCGTGATCAGTAGCAAGTATTATCTGTTTATGTGACATATTTAATTACTTAGTGAAGCCTCTTTTACATGCCTAAGAAGTGTGTGGGCATAGCCCATCTCGTTATCATACCATGACAACACTTTTACAAGATTCCCATCTACAACCCTCGTCATGCTTAAGTCAGCTATTGATGCCTCAGTTCTGCCCTGTATATCTGTTAGTACAAGTGGGTCTGTGGTAGTTGCCAATACTCCTGTCCAGAACCCTTCCGAAGCATTCTTTAGAGCTGTGTTCACTTCTTCTACTGTGGTATCTCTTGATGAGATAAATGTCAAATCAATAATGGAACCCGCGGGGGTTGGCACTCGTAATGAAATACCATCAAACTTACCTTTTAGAAATGTGTGTGCCTTAGCGGTCGCCTGAGCGGCACCAGTGCTGGTCGGTATAATGTTTATGGCGGCGGCGCGGCCTCGTCGCAAGTCTTTCTTATTTGCCAAATCTACAGTGCGCTGAGATGATGTGTAACTATGCACGGTGTTTAAAATCGCTTTCTCCACACCAATCGCCTCGTTAAGTACTGCCACCACAGGATTGATAGCATTTGTCGTGCATGAAGCATTGGAACTTATACTGCACGAGCTTAGATTGTCTGTGTTAACTCCTATCAAAACAGTTTCTGCATCCGGTGACGGTGCAGATATTACTACCCTTTTAGCACCAGCTTCTATATGTTGATGCGCCAAATCTTTAGTTCTAAACAATCCCGTGCTTTCCACAACCACATCTATTCCCAAATCCTCCCAAGGTAGTAGTTTTGGATCTTTTTCGTGATAAACTTTTATGTTTTGCAAATCATCTGCCTCATCAAAGACACCGTAGACCGAATCATATTTCAATAGATACTGAAGTGTTTCTTGATCTGCCAAATCATTGATTGCCACTATTTCTATGTCATCGTCTTTTATGGCTTGTTTATAAAATGCCCTACCTATTCGCCCAAAGCCATTTATGGCTACTTTTACCTTACTCATATGGAAGCATTATATCACGCTTTCTATAACAAAAACAAAATATGCTGTGGATAACACATTAATTTATCAATATACAAAAGTTCTATATGGCAACTCCAAGATCCCCAGGTTCAATAAATTAAAATACAGCATCATAAATATAGACAATATCAGTAAAATGGCGTTAGTTAAGTCCAGCAAAATAGACCCGTTTGGAGTGGGCACCGCTGTCTGTGTCGGGCGCAAGTTCTGCAATTTTTTATCTGTTTTTTGTGTTTTTGCAGCTAATGACCTATAAGTGAGACGCTTTCGTTTACGCCTTGACGTTGCAAGATTCGAAACTGATCCGCGTTCATCTAATTCGTCTAACGAAAAATATTCGCTTCTGTATACAAACGCCCTGTGTTTGTATACTTTAACAGGAGTAGAGTTGTCGTTGTCTGTCTTAGTTAGAGGTGTTGTAGCTTGTGGAAATTGCTCTGTGGGCTGTTTATTGGATGAATTGGGCGCATTATTTGGTATAACTTTATGAAGCTTATTATATTTTTTAGACTCAGCTGAGGTATTTTTATTGATAGGATTAGACGATTCTGAGCCATTCTCGGAACTATGATATATGGCAGGCTTATTATTTACCCGTTTTAAAATTGGGATTGATTTAGCAGGACGAGAATTTATGCTCGGTATTGATTCGGACAAAGGTTCGGCTTCGTATGCCAGCTGATGCCTGACAGTCACATGACTCTTTTGAGCAAACTGTATTTGTTTTTTATTGTTGTGATTTGCTGCGCCTTGTTCTGTTCCACGCTTTTTGGGCTTTGACTGTTGAGAAACTTGTAAGGATTCTATGTTAATCAAGTCAAAAAACCATACTTTTCCAAGCTTTCTGGCTTGTATCTCGTTATTGCGAGCCATCTCTGTGAGATAATCTCGGTTATAACCGGATATATTTGCCGCTTCCTGGCTATCTATAAATTTCCTTCCATTAATATGAAAAGCAACATGCCCACTAACCTGCGGGCTGATTGTCACCATGTCAGATAAAAAAGAGTTAATATCCCCACTTGTAGTTTTTTTCTTAGATTGACTTAACTGTTTTAATAACGACTCAACGGATATGAACCAAACCTTGGACTTGTTGATACACTGAGTTTTTTTCTTACGGCAGAGTTGGGTGATATAATCAGCATGATACCCGCTAAAACGAGATGCGGCAGAAACAGGTAGATATTTATGTTTAAATGTATGCATTCATGCACAATTATAACAAGATGTTATAACATTGCAAACCGGGAAATGCTAATAATGTGGATAAACTCGGGTTACCTTAGAAGCTCTTTGGCCAAATCTGTAAGCAATCTCGGGTTAGCAGATATTGATTGCTCTTTTAATTTTTTCATGGTTATACCGATAATTGCCCCTAAAGCCTTCTCTTTGCCTGACTTATAGTCTCCTACTGCAGATGGGTTATCTGATATTACCTCCTCTAAGACTTCACGCAATTTAACAGTATCGTTAACTTGCCACAGCGACATCTTATCTACATATTCTTCGATATTCAGATTAGAATCTTTTAACACATCTGAAATTAAATCCTTAGCTGTGCGCGAGGATATCTTGTCCGCACTTACAAGTTTAAATATTGATATAAAACCGCTGAAAAATTTACTCGCCAATTCCTCTCCGGCCATAGCACCGGAAATATCACTGCTTATATAGTTTGAAATGAGTTTGGTATGAGCCGACCCAAGCTCATCCACCGCATTATCAAGTAAACGCAGATAACTCGGGTTATCAAGATAGAAGTCTATAGTCTTGTCATCTATGCCTGTCTGAGATAATCTAATGCGTATGTCTTCCGGCAACTCGGGAAGAGATTGTCGTATTGTATCCAGATCAAACTCTGTAAGTTCCTGTAAAATCAGCTTGGGCAAATCCGGGTCAGGGAAATATCTGTAATCTGCCGAGTTCTCTTTCTTGCGTTGGCTAAATGTTACGGCTTTGCTGTCATCCCACCCTCTGGTTTCTTGTACGACTTTTTGACCACTATCTATAAGCGAAGACTGTCGTTTAATCTCATATTCTATGGCTTGATGAACAGCTTTAAACGAGTTCAGATTCTTAACCTCTACTTTTGTGCCAAATGATCCGTCAGGATTCTGTATTGAGACATTGGCCTCAACGCGCATCTCCCCTTTCTCCATATTTGCGTCAGAAACACCCAAAATACGCAGAACCCTCTGTAATTCTTTAGCAAAAGCACGCGCTTGGTCCGCATCTTTTATAACAGGCTCTGTCACCAGCTCCATAAGAGGTACCCCGGAGCGATTAAAATCTATCATCGTGTCACCGTGATCTGCGCCATGTATGGAGCGAGCTGTATCCTCTTCTAAGTGTACTCTGGTTATATCAACTCCTAACAAGGAGCCATGTGACACAATTGGATATTTGAATTGACTTATTTGGTATGCTTTCGGCATATCAGGATAGAAATAACTCTTACGATCAAATTCCGTAAAATCCATTGAAATCTCCCCATTCAACGCTAAACCTATTTTAATCATAGACTTTATCGCCTCTTTGTTGGGTACCGGCAAAGCTCCTGGATGTGCCATACACACAGGGCATATGTTTGTATTAGGTTCAGACTCATGCGGGTTATTTTTACAATAACAGAACATCTTTTTGTCGGTCTTTAATTCTGCATGTATCTCAAGACCTATAGTTGCTTTTTTAGACATACGACACAGTATACTACGCAGATTAATTTTTTTCAAATTTACTTACTAACCTGTTTAATAAAGCGTCAATGGAACTTCTGTCAGATACGCTTATATCAAATAATTCCTTAGCAGCGCTACAAGCAGCCAATTCGGCTCTCTTTTCAGACAAAATCGCCTTATCTACAAGGTCTGTCTTGGATAAAACCACTATCTCGTCTTTCCGTGTAAGTTCAATATCATATTTCTTCAGCTCATCTCGGATTAATGAGTAGTCTTTGCAAGGATTTTGAGACTCCACAGAGACCATATGTAGTAATATTTTGGTTCTTTTTATATGCTGTAGGAATTTAATCCCAAGCCCCTTACCATCAGAAGCGCCCTCTATCAGCCCCGGGATATCTGCAAAAACAATGCCGTGAGATACGCCAAGATTAGGTTCTGTGGTGGTAAACGGATAATCTCCAATCTTAGCGTTGGAATTACTTATTGTATTTAGAAGTGAAGACTTACCGGCATTTGGTAAACCAATAATACCAATATCTGCTATAACCCTTAACTCTGCCTGCAAATCTACGCATCTTGCCGGTCGCCCTAATGTGCGTTCTTTAGGTGCTCTGTTGCTTGGACTTTTAAATCTTGTGTTACCATAGCCACCTTTCCCACCGTCAAGAATTTTGACTAATTCATCTGAGTCTGATAAGTCTATCATTTTATCGTCAAATTTAATGACAGTTCCTCTTGGAACTTCTAATATCAGGTCTTCACCATTTAGGCCGTGCTTATTTTTTGCGCGCCCGGGTTTTCCATCTTGCGCTTTAAGCTCCTTTATGCCTGCATACTTACGCAGTGCCTCTATGTCATTAACAGCTCTAACATAGACTGAGCCGCCGCGCCCACCATCTCCACCTCCCGGGCCTCCTTTTGGTATATATTTAAAACGCATCCATGATACGATACCATCCCCACCTTTGCCTGAGCATACTTTAAAGTTAACTCTGTCTACCAATCTCATAAAAGTATGTTTAATGAACCCAAGACCAAAGCATTCAACGCCGCGAGCACAAAAGCTTTAAGAAAAGTTAAATCTACAAATACTCCAGTAAAATGAGCAAATAAGAAAATAACGACTATGTTTAGCAAAATGCTTGCTAAACCCAAAGTGATAAATCTTACAGGTAAGGTTATTAAATTTAAGACCGGCTTAATGATTCCGTTTAAGACCGCCCATACTGCAGCCAAGAATATAATATTTGCCCCTTCCTTTAAATGTACTATACCGAACACAGCTGTTGCCAAATATAAAAATATGACTGCCGCAACTGCGTGTATAAATATGTATTTCATACTATCTATACTACCAAGACCAAGGCGTAAAAGCAATAAAAACGCACCCTACTCAGATGCGTTTACTGTTGAATATTAAATATGCTAAGAAGTGGCTCCGTGACACTTCTTATACTTTTTGCCGCTGCCGCACGGACACGGATCATTGCGTCCTATCTTCTTTTTAGCTCCGAAAGTGTTGTCACCAAGGGCCGTCTGCGCTATCTTCTGTGCTTTGTTTTGTGTTGATTGTAACTCCGCTTGCTCTTTATTTTTTACATTTTGTGTTAGAACTTGCGGAATAAATTGCAAAATCTTATCTTTTAAGGTGTGTTCTAATCCTTTAAATAAGGTCAGTGCTTCTTTTTTGTATTCCACCAATGGGTCTCGTTGCCCGTAAGCCCGCAAGTTCACGGAATTTCGCAGGTGATCCATAGTTTCCAAATGTTCCACCCAAAGCCAGTCTATAATCTGCAAGTAGCTTTTTCTTACAATATCAATAGCTCTGTCGCCAAGCGCTTCTGCAGCGTCATGAAATATTTCTTCCAATTTAGATAATTCCTCTGCTAAGGTTTCGTCTTCCGCAAATTCTAATTTTACAATATCAAAAACTTCTTTAGGCTCTGCAAGCAGCATGACTTGGCGCTTATGATAGATAACCTTGCGCTGTTTGTTTAATACATCATCATATGCAAGAGTTTGCTTACGCGCATCAAAATGCATGCCCTCTATTTTCTTTTGCGCCGCTTCCAGTGTGCGAGAAATCATCTTGTGGTTGATTGGCTCATCTTCCGGAATACCAAATTTGCCCATCATATTTTTTACCACATCTGACGCAAAAATCCTCATCAAATCATCTTCCAAAGATACGAAAAACTGCGTCTCGCCGGGATCGCCTTGTCTACCTGCGCGTCCACGCAACTGATTGTCTATGCGGCGCGCTTCATGTCGTGCTGTGCCAATAACATACAGACCACCGAGAGCTTTTACTTCCTCGTATTCTTCTTTGCTCGGCTCTGCGCCGCCGAGTTTAATGTCAACACCGCGACCCGCCATATTCGTTGCTACCGTCACCGCAGCTTTCCTGCCGGCTTCAGCAATAATCTCACCTTCGCGTTCGTGATTTTTCGCATTCAAGACCTCGTGCTTTATACCTGCCTGCTTTAAGTAAGTACTCAGGAGCTCGTTTTTCTCAACCGATATGGTTCCGATGAGCACCGGTTGCCCTTTCTCTTGCAACTCTTTAACTTTCCTGGATAAAGCCTTGAACTTCCCTGCTTCTGTCTGAAAAATCAAATCATCGTGATCCTTTCTTTTTGATGGAACATTTGTGGGAATAACTACAGTATTTAGGCCGTAAACTTTAAAGAATTCCTCAGAGGAAGTCTCCGCCGTTCCGGTCATGCCTGAAAGCTTCTTATATAACCTAAAGTAGTTTTGGTAAGTTACCGATGCGTAAGTTTTAGATTCTTGCTGTATCTCCACTCCCTCTTTTGCCTCAACGGCCTGGTGTAGCCCTTCGCTCCAACGCCTACCGGGTTGCAAGCGTCCGGTAAACTCGTCCACAATCACAACTTCCCCGTCTTGGACCACATAATCTCTGTCTTTTTCATACAAAGCCTTAGCCTTGATGGCGTTTTCCAAATGGTGGACAAGTTTAACTCCTTCCTCGGTGTACAAGTTGGCAACTCCCAGGGCTCTTTCGGCCTTTTTCATGCCGTCATCAGTTATCTGGACGGCTCGCATCTTTTCATCTACCGTGTAGTCTTGTTCTTCTTGCATCATACGCGCGATAGATGCAAACTGTATGTAAAGTTTTTCCGCTTCTTGAGCATGTGCAGAGATAATAAGAGGCGTCCTTGCCTCATCTATCAAAATAGAGTCAATCTCATCTACCACTGCAAAGTTGTGCTTTCTTTGCCTTAATTCATACTTAGAGTAAGATAAATTATCTCTAAGATAATCAAATCCGAACTCTTGATTTGTCCCATATGTTATGTCCGCATCGTATGCCTGCTTGCGTGTAGAAGGTTTTAAAAAGTCATAGACAATCTTATGAGAGCCCTTCTCGTCTCGTTCGGCATCCTTTTCATTGTGGTTTGGATCATATAAAAATGAACTTTCATGATTGATAACACCGACCGACAAACCTAAGAATGCATAAATCTGCCCCATCCATACCGCATCCCTGCGAGACAAGTAATCATTGACAGTAACCACATGAACACCCTTGCCTGACAGCGCATTTAAATATACCGGTAAAGTTGCAACAAGAGTCTTACCTTCTCCTGTTTTCATTTCCGCAATATCACCAAAATGCAGAACCGCCCCGCCTAAAATTTGAACATCAAAATGACGCATGTTTACCGTCCTTTTTGCCGCCTCCCTTACAACAGCAAAAGCCTCCGGCAACAAATCATTCTCGGACTCACCTTGCTGCAGACGCTTTTTGAATTCTTCGGTCTTTGCTTGTAGCTCTGTGTCAGATAAAGATTGAATCTCGGGCTCAAACTTATTAACTTCTTCCACTACTGCCTCAGCTCTCAAGAAAGACTTGCGGTTCGGGTCTGTAAATTTTTTAAATGGATTAAACATATTTTAAATCAATTGCGCGCATTGCGGAGGACGGGTGCGAGCTCCAAACGAAAATCTTATGAGTGCCGCCGCCCTCCGCAATGCGAACAACTCCGAGCGCATTGTAGCACAAAAGCCGGATTCTATCCACTTTCCGAAGTGGCAAATATGTAGCATTCTTATTTACCGGATGCCAGATAAAACCGACTGACCCAAAAACAAAAAACCCCTCCGAAGGAGGTGTTTTTTGCAGATTTTCGTTTATTTCGCACCTTTCGGCACACTGTGATTGTATCACAAACTCGTTTTATTTCAATATTTACAAATCAAATCTAAATGTCATAATCTGACAATATCTTATAGTATATCTCTATGGCTTTTAGCGCACTGTGTCGGTCCGCGCTTGTGATATTTAACTTGTGGGCAAGATCATTGCGTATCTTATGCGCTTGCCAGGCATCTTCTTTATATTTAAAGACAAGTTCGTCAACCGTTTTAAGCATCTCACCTACGGTGGAATTTTCCACGCCTAAACGAAGCAGGACTTGTTTTAACAAAATATCCGCGTCAGTTACTGCTAACTTCCAGTCTTGCGGATTCTCTGAAGCCATTAATTTTCGCAATCGCAAAATATGAGAGGACAGACCATTTGCCTCCCCGTGTTTATCTTTTGGCTTTGAGTCTTGACTGTGGTAAAGCAGCAACTTTGCAGTATCTGACGGGTCACGGTTATCAAAATCAAAACTCTCTTCTTCTCTCAGTTTTTTTAATGCAAGTTTCAATGAGATATAAAACAACAACAAAACAAAAGATAATGAATAAGATAGTGCTAAAAACACATAGAACAAAGATACTACAGTTGCGCCGACTGACGCGAGCGCCAATTGCTCTTGACCAGAAAAAACATCCGAAAAATTATTGTTTGTTATTGTCTGCATATATTTTCTCAAAAGTTTCTGCAAAATCCAAAAGCGGAAAATCATGCATTTCAGGCGCTATGAATTGCACAGCGCTCGGCAACTGAGCGCCATCACGGCTTACCGGTTGCACAGGAACAGAAATCGCAGGCACTTTTGCTATATTCACAGGAACTGTAAAAATATCTGCGGCATACATGGAAAGAGGGTCTGTCTTCTCTCCCAATTTGAACGCCGGAGTTGGGCTTGTGGGTGTTGCTATGATATCCACCGTTTTAAACAAATCAGCGAGTTCTCTACGTATTTTCTCACGCGCAGCTATCGCCTTGTAATAATAAGCATCCATATAACCACTTGATAAAACAAACGAACCTAATAAAATCCTGCGCTTAACCTCTCTGCCAAAGCCGGCTGCACGCGTCTTTTTGAATGACTCCTCATAACTCTCACCTTCAATTTGCAGACCGTAGCGCAAACCGTCAAAACGCGCCAGATTCGTAGATACTTCCGCGGGCATTATTATATAATAAGCGCTTAACGCATAATCAAAACTCGGCAAGTCTATATCTACCACTTCAAATCCTTCCTGTCTCAATGTATTCATAGCCTCGTTAAACCTATCTAATACCTGAGTATCCACCCCCTCTTGCATATAAGCTCTTGGCACACCAACTTTTTTCACCTTGTGAGTTTTATGCTCTTGAAGCATGTCTAAGGGCATAGTTGTAGCATCATTTTGATCTTTACCGGCAAGAATGGAGAAAACGAGTTTTGTGTCAGATACCGTTCTTGTAAGTGGTCCTGCCTGATCAAGAGACGAGCCCATAGCCACCAAACCAAAGCGAGACACGGCTCCATAGCTCGGCTTAAACCCAACAACCCCGCAGAAACTTGCCGGTTGTCTCACCGACCCGCCAGTGTCAGTCCCTAATGCAAAAGGCACAAATCCCGCCGCAACAGCTGCAGCAGAGCCACCGGAAGAACCCCCCGGGACCCGAGACGGATCATTTGGATTTTTGGTAATTTTAAATGCGGAAGTCTCAGTGGAGCTACCCATGGCAAACTCATCCATGTTTGTTCGCCCTATTATAACCGCTCCCGCTTTCTGAAGTTTACGCACAACAGTGGCGCTATAGCTTGCCACATAGTCTTCCAAGATTTTGCTTCCCGCACTTGCTATGTGGCCTTGATACAAAATATTATCTTTTAACGCCACGGGAACCCCCAAAAGCGGAGCATCATCACCTGCCTTGATGCGTTCATCAGCCAATCTCGCCTGTTCTTCGGCATCTTCAAAAATTTCCAAAAAAGCATCTACCTGATCTGCATCTTCTTGCTTGATTTTATTTATAAAAAAATCCAAAAGCTCAACTGCGCTTGTCCGCCCGCTTTTTAGCAAGTCTCTAAGTTCTACTATATTTTTATGTGAAAAATCCATACTCTAATGTTTAATCACCTTTTTTACCAAAATGTACTTACCGTCGTTGCGTTTTGCTTGAGTTAATAAAGCTTCCTTGTCAAAATCATAGTCAAAATCAGCACTGTCTTCACGCATCACATTGTGTATGAGTTCCGCTTTTGGCTCCAGATCAAGGTCCAAACTCTGCACTTTTGATACAAAATCCAAAATAGAATCAAATTCCCCGGAAAGCTCTTTTAACTCCTCTTCAGTTAATTCAATTTTTGATAGTTCCGCCAATGAATTTATATCAACTTTCATAGTCAATACTATATCAAAGAATAGATAGCGCTGCAAGCACACACGCAGCTCAAAAGTGTGCGCTGTTGAAACTTGGTTACTGTAAGTCTTTTATATCCTCTTCGTGCAATATTGTTACTCCAAGTTGCTTTGCTTTCTGTAGCTTTGAGCCCGGCTTGTCTCCTGCAAGCAGAAAATCCGTTTTTGCAGATATGCTTGAGCTAACTCTTGCTCCTTGCTCTTCCAACTTTTGCCTCAGCCTCTCTCTTGGCAAAGTAAACGAGCCGGTTATTACAACTCGCTTACCTGTCCATTTACTTGTTTTGACTACTGATCGATAAGGCACAATACTTACTTGTTGCAATAAATCATCAAGCTCTTTTTGTCGCGCAGGATCAACACACCAAGCGCGCAAATGCTCCAACAACTCAACACCCACCCCTTTGATAGATAAAATCTCACCATCATCAGCTTTACATATATCCTCTACTGATTTGAATTTACGCGCCAAGAGCTTCGCTGAGACTTCTCCCAACAATGGGATGGACAAACCTACCAAAAATTTATCAAAACGAATCTTGCGCGACTTGTTGATTGCTTCAAGCAAGTTGTCAGCGCTTTTGTCTTTAAAACCCTCCAGCTCCAATATATCCCCTTTTTGTAGTTTATAAAAATCAGCATAGCTATTTACAAGACCGGCATCCATGAGCTTTTCTATAATTTTCTCACTAAGTCCCTCAATGTCAGCAGCTTTTTTTGATGCAAAATACGCCAAGCGCCTTTTGCGCATCTCAAAAGAATCAGTGCTTTTACAACGCCATGCCGCCTCCCCATCTCGCCTGATTATGCTACCGTCTCCGCCGCACTCTGCTATCTTCTCCGGCCATTTAAATGGCTTGCTGTTTTCTGCCCTTAAATCATGCAGAACCTTTACAATATCCGGTATGATATCACCCGCCTTTTTGATAAGCACCATATCCCCTTCTCTAACATCAAGACGCTTGATCTCATCTTCGTTGTGAAGCGTGGCTCGTGACACTTTTGATCCTGCAACGACAGTCGGCTCTAATTCCGCCACAGGAGTAATCACACCCGTACGCCCCACTTGAAACACTATCTTTTTGACTCTGGTTACAGCCTCTTCTTCCGGGAACTTAAAAGCAATAGCAAATCGCGGAGCTTTAGATGTGTATCCAATCACCTCTTGCAGCCGTATATCGTCAAGCTTAATCACGAGCCCGTCTATCATGTAGTCTTCTTTGTTTTTGTTTTTTTGCCATTTGTGCCACAGAGCTATCACTTTTTCAGAATTGTCTACATGCATACGGTGCTTGTTCACTTTAAAATTCAACTCTGACAATTTGTTCAGTAGTTGGCATTGTGTATTAAACTTCTCAAAGTCAGTGTGCAGTGCATACATAAAAGCGTCCAGGCCAACCGCGGCGGTCTCTTTAGAGTCCAATCTGCGCAAAGCCCCCGCGGCTGCGTTGCGCGGGTTCGCATACAAACTCAAGCCCTCTTTACTGCGCGCCTTGTTTATCTCTTCAAAACGCGAGATTGGCAAATATACCTCTCCTTCAACAGTGCAAGTAATATCTTTAGATAAAACAAGAGGTATTGAGCCTATTGTTCTTGCATTCTCAGTAACATCTTCTCCTATAACACCGTCGCCTCTTGTGGATGCTCGTATCAAGCGCCCATTTTCATAATCCAAGACTATCTTTAGACCGTCTATCTTTAACTCCACACAATAACCCGGAAAGCTCTTGGCGCCGACTTCTTTTACCAATCGGCGCACGCGTTGATCAAATTCTCTAAATTCATCTTCTGTAAAAACATCTGAAAACGACCACTGTGGGACAGTGAGCTTCACTTTTTTAAATTCTTCCAATGCTGTCCCGCCCACTCGTTGCGATGGTGAATTCGGGTCTTTAAATTCGGGATACTTTTCTTCTAACGCAATCAATCTCTGCATTAAAGAATCATATTCGGCATCAGATATTTCAGGGTCGTCCAAGACATAATATCTGTGATTATGATATCTTAACAATTCGCGCAAGTTTTCTATCTCGGCTTTTATTTTATCCTTCTGTGACATATCTACAGTATAAACCTGACGCTTTAGTATTCAAGTCTTACGGCGCGTTCAAGTTTTACTCTACTGTCAGAACCACAACTTGTATTGTAACCTCTGGCTTCTATGCGTGTTTTTGGAGCAGTGGAGCTTTTGTAAACAAAGACTTTTGCGCAGGTTTTGCCGTCTATGTCATATTGATATTTTGTGACATTGGTCCCGCCGATTCCCGCTACACCATCATAATCCAGACCGGGCAGCTCATGAGAAGAATCTGCGATATCAACACCGGAGCAATTTGCCCCGCTTGTAGTAACCGTAGATGTGGCGAATTTATCTTTACGGAAATCCCAATACAAAGCGCACTCTGCCGCAGAGTCCGCAGCATAGAAAGCTTTTTGAGACTCGCGTGATATGGACGACAGACGAATATCTTTCATTACAATAACTGATATGGACATTGCCAAAGACAAAAGCAGGCTTGAGACCAATGCCGTATAAAGCAGAGCAAATCCTTTCTTGTTTTTTTGTATTGTTGTTTTCATAAGCTAATTTTCAACTACTGCCCAATCATAAATATATGTTTGCACCTGTATGGAACGCTCAGAGTGCGCGCCGGAACGCCAGTAAACTTTTGACTCTATTTTGACCTCATCCGGGTTACTCGGGTTTGTTATCACACGCACGGCTCTTTTAAAACGCGAGTCACCGGTAGCGCCTTGCAAAGAATACGCTCCGTTATATTTGAGGTATGGGCAAGACTCAGGATCATTTACATTTGAGCACAGCTGAAAGTTGCCTTGCTGTGCTGTGCTCCAATCCGGCGCAAACCATTTGTCTTTAGGGATAAATTTTAACCAGTCTGGGTTGATACCCGACAAACCCTGCATCAAGTTATGGTCTCGAACATACCTTATCATTTCTATCGCTTCTTGAGCAAGATATGTCGCAGTGACCTGATCGCGAGAATAACGAGCTTGGAATAGACTTGAAGAAGCGATAGTTAAAGGAGCCACAACGGCAGTTACCAATATGGCGATAGATATTAGTGTTTCTACCAAAGTAAATGCTTTTTTTTCTTTTTGTTGTTTCATACTTGCTATATTTACAAAGTTTTCTGAACAGATATTTGCCCGGTTGCACTCACTACCACATAAAGTTTGTCGCCGTCAGACGAGCTAACTTCTATCGCCGCCTCAGGCATTGGCGCATGCCCGGATCCCGTGTATATGTGGGCATCAGGTTGCGGACGCCTAAAAGTTATGTTGAGTTCAGCCACATTGTTGCATGCTCCCGACGGCGTATTAAATACACAGAGCTTGGTTATGCTGTGGTCAGACAATATCTTATAGTCACCAACCAACTCTTCCGGTGTGTTGTCATATTTAAACTGATTGCCTAATGTTGGGCGATCCTTGAAAAAAATATATTCTTTAGGGGTGGATGCGGAAAAATACATGCCATAACTTGAATAATAATCACCTCCAACTGTCTCTACATTACGCCCTGTAATGCCGCTAACTTGAGCCTCGCGAATGGCAAGTGCAATATTGTAGGCAAGGTTTTTTAGCGCTGTCTTGCGCCCGAAGCCATGATAATTGGCTAAAACTATCGCGCTGACAACTGCAAAAATCGCCATAACTGTCAGCAACTCCACCAAAGTAAAGCCTCTATTGTTAAATTTCTTTCTCATATTACAAATCTAAAAGCCGTTGCGTGGCTACCGTCTGGATTTTAAACTCCGTGCGAATTCTCTTCTTCTTGCCATACAGTGCGCCTGAAATACGGCTACTTGCCGCAACCCCTTCTATGATAAATACCGCAGTTGGTTGGACTATCTCGCGCGGGTTATCCGCATATGTTCTCTCTGCACCGGCGACATATACATCAAAACGCGTGATATCTATATCTTTTGAGGTTAAAGGTAAATCTACGCAAGAAGACACACCGATACATGAACGCCTGTAGATTTGATGATTGTTAAGATAATATACCCACAAGTTGCCATCATGAGTCATGAAAGAAACTTGGTGTTGTGGATTGGCACAATCTACCCCACGAGTTCCCGAATCCGCTCTCCCACATCTGTAATTACTTCCCATACGCATCTCACGCATCATGCCGTCTATGGCGATATTTAAGTTGTTCATAACAGATTGTGTTGCCTGCGCTTTTGCATTTGCATCCACCACAGTAAGTAAAGCGCCCATGCCCACCAACATAACCACTGAAAACAACGCCAGCGAAACCAGAACCTCTATCAACGTAAAAGCTGCAGCATTTGGCTTCATATAATGCGTATTATATCATATATGGATATGCCGCTGAGATATACCACCCAAAATGCCAACAGTATAAACGGTCCAAAAGCTATCTCGGTTTTAAGACTTACGCCTTTATGTTTTATTTTTGAATAAGCTAACATGGCAAGCCCCCATAAAGCTCCCACAACAAAAGCCACGGTAAAAGCGGTCCACGATTTCTCCCAATCCATAAGCCAAAACAATACAGCAGAGAGTTTTACATCAGCAAAACCCATTCCCCTTCCCTTGCTAACAAACCAAATGAGAAAAATTGGAAAGCTAAAAACCGATACTGACAGAAAAGCTGAAAAATACTCCGCAAGATGATATAAGCTATGGTGTAGATATAGAGTCGCAAAAAATGCAACGGCAACAGCTATAGCTAAAAAGTAAATGAGTTTCTGCGGTATGATATGGTGTTTGATATCATAAGTCGCAATTACCACACTTGTAGCAAACAAGAAAAACAGCACCGGTAGCGCATACACAACTCTCAAGGGATTATAAATGTATATTAAAACAAAACCCGCAGCTGTCACAAGTTCAACCAATGGGTATTGAAAAGAGATACGGGACTTGCATTTGCGACATCTGCCTTTAAGAAAGAGAAAAGACAGGACCGGTATGAGATCTATAACTTCCAGCTTAGATCCACACGATGCGCATGCCGACCTGCCAGTCGTGTCTTTACCGGTATTCAAACGCAAGATATAAACATTCAGAAAGCTACCTATAATCAGACCAAAGATGGCAAGTGTAAAGATTACCATATCATTAAGGGTTAATACAGTAATCATACGGACCTATTAATGCGGAATCATTTCCATCGCAAACAACACCATACTTTGATATATCGGAGTCATAGTTTAGAGCTCTGTCTTTCGTAGATAACGTAGCTTTCAGCACATAATCGGTGGCGTCACTTGATGTAGCATATTCATAGACTCTACCCGATGACGGATCAGGGTCGCTCGGGACCACACTCAACAAGCGATCTGGGTCATGAGTCATCTCGTCCAAGCTATCCGGAAAATGTGAGTTTGTAGCTGAGTATAACTCCAAGGCTTTTTTTATAGATGCTATGTCCTCTATGCGACGCGCATCTTGAGCACGCAGCTTAGCCGATCTCATTGAGCTGATTACCACTGTTGCAAGCAAACCGATGATAGCTATCACCACTAATAATTCTATAAGTGTAAAACCTTTATTTCTCAATGCATATTTCATATAAAATATAATAACATAAATAAAAACACACATTATTCATCATGATGAATAATGTGTGTTTAAATAAAGTGTAAATTTATTACGGTTTTACACAATAAACAGGATCAGCACAGTTCACACCCAACGAAGTACCATCCACATCAGAGCTCAAAGCTTTGTGGTTGTTTTCCTCCAATGTTGTAGACAGGACATAGTCAGTACCTGCCGCATCAGCTGTATAGCCGTATGCTGTACCTTGAGGATCAGTAGGCACCGTTGACATGAACTTGGAGCTTACCAAAGCAGCTGTTCCTGACGCCGTAGAAGGATAACTACCGTTTGAGTCATAGTACAACTCAAGAGCTGTCTTGATTTGGTTAATGTCTTCTACACGCCTTGCGTCACGACCTTTCTTTCTTGCGCTGTTAAGTGAAGTCATCACAACTGTCGCAAGAAGTCCGATAATCGCAATCACGACGAGCAACTCAATAAGTGTGAAACCTTTATTTGCATTTGCTTTCATAATTTATTTAAATTTAATTAAACTTATAACTTATAATTTTAAGTTAATAAAATTTTCGACCTCTATTAACTTAGACTCTATTATTTTACTACATTTATGAGAAAATCAACAGGGTGCAACTCACTCAAGAATGTGGATAACTTTTCAAGGAGATGACTATACTGAACCTGATATATTGTATATAGGAACAAGAACCGCCGCAAGTAAAATTCCAACACCCACGGCAAGCATAACAATCATTAACGGCTCTATCATGGATACCAATGTGTCCACCGCTCCCGTAACCTCCCTTCTGTAAAACTTTGCCATAACTTCAAGCATCTTACCCATATCACCCGACTCTTCACCCACCTTCATCATGGCTATCATTATGCCGGGGAATTGATCAGGGTAACGCCTTAGTGTCTCAGACACAGACTTACCGGTCTGCACATCTGAAGCTGCTTCCAAAAGAATCTTGCGGAAAACCGGATCTCCCACAACATCTGCGCTTATCTCCAAGCCTCGTACAAGACGAATGCCGGAATGCAAAGTGGTGCTCAAGCTGTCTGCCACACGAGATAGATACAAGAATTTATATAAGGTTCCGAGTATTGGAAAAGCGATTTTTGCTCGCGCCAGTTTGTCTTTACCATCCGGAGTTTGCGCATAGCGAACTATAGCTACAATAAGTACGACAAGAATAATGCCTACCAACCAAAAATAATTAACCAAAAAATTACTCAGGTTTATGATGGCTGCGGTGTAAACCGGAATCTCCTGCCCGGACTCTATAAGGACATCTGCCAGTTTTGGTATGACCGTAGTCAACATCAGAACCATTACTGATACGAAAGTGAAAATGATAAACGCCGGATAAATCAAAGCGTTTCTGGCTTTGGCTGTAACTGCATAGGTCTGATCCAGATAATCCGCCAAGAACAAAAACACTTCGTCCAACCTTCCCGACTCTTCTCCAGATTTGACCATGGCCACATAGAACTTGCTGAAAAGCTTCGGGTGCTTGCTCAAAGCATCAGCTATAGTGCCACCTGATTGAATGTCCTCGGCTATCTTCGTTAGCTTCTCTTGCAATAAAGGGTTCTCAGACTCTGCAGCCAATAATTTAAAAGCATTGACGGCCGATATCTGTGCCTCAAACAGTGTGGAAATCTGTCGTGATAGAACCACTATTTCTTTCATCTTGACTCTCTGCAAGAATTTAAACTCCATGTGCAGGAGGTCTTTTTTATCTGCGGATTCTATATTGATAAGGGTTAGCCCTCTTCTTTGTATGGCTGCAACTGCAAGCTCCGTATTGGCCGCATCAATCGTGCCTTCTTTCTGGATGCCATTACTTGTTATTGCTTTGTATTTAAAAAGTGCCATGATAATTTAATTATAACATTCTTTCCAAAGCTTTTGGATTTGTTGCAAAACGATAAGCATTCTCTACCGATATCTCACCTTGTGAGACAAGCTCGGCCAAGACTCTGTTCATATCAATCATGCCTTCCTTCATTCCCGTTTCTATCACGGTATTTATCTCATAGGTGCGCTTTTCACGGATTAAATTGGCGACGGCTTTATTGGCTATCAAAAGCTCATAAACCGGGACCAGACCCCCGCCGATACGTGGAACCAGGCGTTGAGAAAATATACCATTTAAGGCGGAAGCGAGCTGTAAACGGATCTGGTCTTGTTGCTCTGCCGGGAAAGAGTCTATAATGCGGTTGACGGTCTGAGCGGCGTCATTTGTGTGAAGTGTTGAAAAGACCAAGTGACCGGTTTCGGCAGCCGATACAGCCGCACGCATCGTCTCTTTTCCTCTCATCTCACCTATCAGCAACACATCAATGTCCTCACGGAAGACACTTTTAAGTGCTGTTTCAAAGTCTTTTGTATCTGTCTTTACTTCCCTCTGCGCTATCAATGACTGTTTGGGCTCAAAAATGTATTCTATCGGATCTTCTATTGTTACTATGTGCGCCGCCCTTTCTTGGTTTATAAGCTCTACTAATGCGGCAAGAGTCGTTGTCTTACCTTGACCTACCGGTCCAACAACCAAGAAAAAGCCCTGTTCCTTGCGTGCAAATTCTTCCAGAACATCCGGTAGCCCCAATTCTTGAATGGTTTTTATTCCTTTTGGAATAATACGCAAGGCTATACTTATGGTTCCTTTTTGTACAAACGCATTTCCTCTAAATCTATCTCCGTTCTTGTATGCATATGAAAAGTCAAGCTCTTTAGTCTCCACGAAACGATTCCATTTCTCAGGGCCTACCATTATTTTCAAAAATTCTGAAACATCTTCGTTCGTCAGAGTTTCCTCTTTTAAGACCGGAGTAAGCTCCCCATCCACCCTGATAATGGGCTTGACCCCAACCGTAAGGTGTAAGTCCGAAGCACCCTCGGTAATCAAGGCATCAAACAGCCTGAATAATCTTTGGCTCTGTGTTTGGTTTTGTACATTATTCATGGTCTTTTTGTTTATATTTTGATATTCTGTCTTCTATGATTGCTACAACTTCCGATGGTATATGATTTGCCTTGATGATATATTCATCTATGTGCAAGTCTTCAGCTCTGTTGTAGTCTTCCATTTCTCCTTGGTTGGTCAATGCGATTAAAACAGCTCCGTCAGACAAACCGCGCCTTTTCACTTCTGCTATAAAATCAAAACCAAGCATCCCCGGCATCATCACATCAAAAACTATCGCATCCGGTTTAAACCCTCCTTCTAAGACTTGCAAAGCTTCGTCTGCCGAGTTAGCGAACCTCACTTCATGTTTAGTATCTGAAAATTTTACAGCATACATCTCTACCACAAAAGCATCGTCATCTACAAAGAGTATCTTGTATTGTCTATCGTTCATGTGCACAATTATAACATATTTTAATTCTCACTTTCTTGTGAGACAGTGAAAGTCTCCGCCAAGAGCTTGCCACCCAACGCTTTGGCTTCTGAAAACGGAGTGAGCTTCTTGAATACTTTTAAATATGCGTCTTCTTTCATGGTGAGCATGCCTTTTTGCCTTGCATTTTCATAGATTTTTTCTTCAGTCGGATCGGTCAAGATTAAGTGCTGTATCTCTTCATCTACTCCAAGCATTTCAAATACGGCAAGCCGCCCTCGAGTTCCGGTCGGGCATTGTGTTGTGGCATGGGCTTCTACGACCTCGTTTGGAATCTGTGGTCTGAATTTTTCAGGCAATTCTTCAAAACTTTTTGAGATTAAAACCTTTTCACTTTCCGCCAAAGGCCTCATCTCACCTGCACCGTCGCAAAGTCTTTTCACGAGGCGTTGAGCTATAGCCAAAACCAGTGTCGGCGCGATAAGGTAAGGATCAACACCCATATCCACAAGACGCGGAATAGCTCCGGTTGCAGAGTTGGTGTGCAAAGTAGACAAAACCAAGTGCCCGGTAAGAGCGGCTTGCACAGCCAGCTTAGCAGTCTCACCATCACGAATCTCACCCACCATGATGATATTCGGGTCCTGACGCATCGCAGTCCTTAGAGCGTTGGCAAAGGTGTAACCTATCTCAGCATGAATCTGTGATTGATTTATACCCTCCATATAAAACTCTACCGGGTCTTCAAGTGACATAATGTTTTGTGTTTCTCTATCTAACTCATTAAGGATAGAATACAAAGTGGTTGACTTACCGGACCCTGTCGGACCTGTGATCAAGATCATACCGTAAGGCCTGTTGATGGCCGTCTTTAGCATCTTCATATGAGCATCAGACAGCCCCAATTTATCAACCGGGATGAAACCCTTGGCACGATCCAAAATACGCATCACAACTTTTTCTCCAAAATAAGTCGGTAAAGTGGAAACACGGAAATCTATCTTCCTGCCCGATATGGTGGCAGAGAAACGGCCATCCTGCGGTTTTCTTCTTTCATCAAGCCTCATGGACGAGAGCACTTTTATGCGCGCAACTATTGCATTGTGTATCTTGCCCGGTAAGGTAAGGCTGGTATGCAATGTTCCATCAACACGATATCTGACGCGCACGTTCCTCTCAACTCTCTCTATGTGTATATCGGAGGCCCTTCCGTCTACCGCATAACGCAAGATAGTCGCAACTATCTTTATGACAGGAGCGTCTTCTTTGATAAAATCACCGGCGCCTTTTTCCTGCTCGTTTATCGCCTCTTGCATCTTTTTTTCTTCCTCGCCCAGCTCAGACTCCAACTCGGTAAGCGCCTCGTCCACCTCTCCGGACAAGGAGTGATACATCTCTAAGACTTTGTTCAGATCTATGTCAGAAATTAAATACACTTTGTGGGGCATTGAAACCTTGCGCATGATGAAGTTGAGCGCATCCAAAGCTTCCAGATTGGATGGGTCAGTCATACCGATTTCCAAGGCGCCATCTTTTACTCCAAGCGGCACAAAACCGTAATTTCTGGCGGATTCCTCAGGTATATATTCTAAAATATTATACGGAATTCTTTCGTTCTTCTCCAAGACCCTAACCGGCACATTATACTTAGCGGCTTTAGATTTTAATATTTCTTCGGTCGTAACACCGTATTCTCTTAAAACTTCAGACAGCTCAACTCCGCGATCTGACGCTTTTTTGACTATCTCTGCCGCATCAGCCTCAGATATCGTGCCTTTTGACACTAAATCTTTAAGTAAATCTTCCATGTTAGTTTTCTCTTGGTGTTAGAGTAACAGTTCCCGTACTTGTTGCATTATCTGTGCTTGCGCCAGCAGTGTCTTGTTCCGCAGTGTCTTGTTGATCTTGCAAAATAGCATCAGTGTCAATCGGCGCAAATGGATTGGCGCGCCCTATTGGTTCTTTGGTTATACTTCGCGATAAGTCTATGAGTTGAGTAAATGCCGGATTTTTAAATACACTGCCATCTATGGTGATTTTGCCCACTTTTGACAAAGTTGTAACCACATCTTTTTCAATTTCCGATAAGCCGGCCTGCTCATAAGCTACTTGTTGCTCTGCGGTGCTCTTTGGGCGAGACAGTGTAAACCAGGCCAGAGCAACTATTACGAGAACCGCAATAATTACCACTATTTTTGTGTTACCTTTTTGACCGGTGTTAATATTCATACTCTTTATTTATTATTTAGCCAATATGTCTTAAGTACCACACTAAAAGTATATTTGGGCGCGAAAGCGTCTTGCGGTGTTGTGGTGCTGACGGAAGGATTGTTTGTTGTCAACCCGGATTCAAATGTATCAGAAATATTTTCATTTTTATCTTTAGATGATATGTTAATGCTTACAAAATCAACCAAGCGTAAGCTATGCTCCAAATCAAGCATAAACTTGATAAAATCGTCATAAGTAGCCACCACATCAAACGATACTTCAAGACTCTTGACGGTATCCTCGGGTCCGGCGCCTATATTTATCTGCGGTTTATTGTTTTTCTTGCGGTCTTTTTCCAAACTTTTTGAAATATTCACCTTGCGCAACTTCATGTCATAACGCTTTGTCACTCCTTCAATATCCAATATCAACTGAATATTATCTACAGAATCGGGAACCATCTTAAGCAAACTTGCCATATCCGCATCACTGAACTCATTGCGTTTTGTTATCAGCTCATCTATTTTATCCAAAACCAATTGCGCTTTATCCGACGCGCGCTTGTAATTGGCGACAACCAAGCGATTCTGCCTTATTTTGTCATACGCGCCTTTAGTATAAAAAGTAAAGACCAATATGGAACTTGTGATAAAGATTATGGATAAAATGATTTTTGTCATATTAATTTATTACATTACCAAACTCGTCTGTCTGGACACCTTCCTGTTGTCCAGATGGAACTTGTGCATTGTCGCTTTGACTTGCTGACTGCGTATCAGACGAAACAGCGCTTGAGTCATTTGCATTTAACGCATCCGAAGCTGCAGCTGCCGCCTGCTGATTATTTGCCCCGACTCCTTCGTTTGTGTTTTTGAGAACAAGTCCCACAAAATTGATGAAATCAGGATTAATGTCTGTTGTAACCTGGAAAGAAACCGTGCCATCTTTTTCAAAGCCCAGATTTGAAAAAATAGTGTTCTGAAATTTATCTTGATTTGCAGAAAATGCCTTTGATTGCGCCGCGACCGCATTGACAGTCAAGGCCTTACCTTTTAGGGAAAGTTGAATAAGCTCCGGGGAAGTGTAGCTGAATTTAAACTCTGTAAATTGCACAGACTTTAGAGTAATAAGCTCCAATGCTTTAAAAATCTCAGACGGGGCAATATGTTTGGAGAGTAAATCATTGCCGGCCGTAAGTCGTTTGCTGAGCTGCTGAAGTTGTTCCACTGTGTGTTTACTTACCCTGCTGCTTGCAATATCTAAAGTCTTTTTCCCCTCTGCAAGTTGCTTGTCCACCAAACGGCCATACAAAAATACACCGGTCGCTATCGCCAAAGAAGCAGCGAGTAATACTATCGCCACTAACAAAAGCACATCCGCAAGCCCGCCTTTTGACTCAGAGCCGGGCTCAGGTGGCGGAGTTACCGTTCCGCCGCCATTAGGGATAAAATTTGCAGCATCTTGCATCTCAGGCATAGGGAAATTATAACATATTTAAAACGGCAAAAAGCTAAATGTGGAAAAACTCAAAAATCAACTCACATCGGCAGCTCTCAGAGCCAAGCCGGATGCAACTGAAAAATCCGGACCTATGCTTTTTAAGACTTCATTTAGAAAAGCGGGAGTTTGTATTTTTGCAAATGAGTCCGCTTTTTGAACATCCACTGAAAGCTTCTTGCCGGCATAGTCTAAAACTCCTATGAGGTTTGCGCCGCCACCCGCCAAAACAACACGAGCGACCGAGCGGTTATACTTTTTCTCATAGTTGATTAGGACTCTGTTGATTTCTGTGAAAATGCGGTTTGTTGCCGTCTCTATCGCCTGCCCAAACACCTCTCTGTCTTTATCAGACAAATCACCGAATTTTCCATAGTTTAGGCCTATCTCCTTTTTGAGTCTTTCAGCTTTTTCAAAGGGCCACGAGAATGAACGCATGATATTTTCCGTAATATTTTGAGCACCTATATTTATCAAGTGAGAAAAGCGCAAAGTCCCGGCTTCAACCACATAAAGCTTTGACGACATTGCTCCTATATCCACCAACATGATTGGCGCCATCTCATACTCTACAGATGATCTGATGGCTGAAAATGTCTCAAGCTCATATACTTTGGTCTGCAGTTCAAGCTGACGAGAAATACTCTGAATATTTGATACGGCCTCTTTATGAATTGCCACTATAAGAGCTTCTTGAAAATCAATCTTGTTATCTTTGTTTAAAAATGATGCTGCGCTCTTTGAGTCATCATATCCTACTGCCTCCGGCAAAACCGACCAATTCAAAACAACCTCATTCAAAGGCATGGGGATAAACTTTCGCGCTTCTATCGGGACCACTTTTTCAAGCTGAGCTCTGGATATCTTAGGAACTTTAATCACCCTTGTCATAGCGGAAGAAAATGGAATAGACATGGCAGAGATATTACTTGCCACATTAGACTCTTTAAATAAATCTTTTACGGCAGGCACTACTATTTCCGGACTTATGTGAGCCGCTTTTCCGTTTTCCACAGAGGCATATGGACCTATGTAAATCTCTCCGTAAGTCTCAAGCAAAACTTTGCCTTTCTGTTTTCTGATTTGCACAACTTTTACACTTGATGTGCCCACATCAAGTCCTATAACACTGCTTGGTCCTGAAGCCCCGCCGGGTATCACCTGTGATATACTGTCTTTAAGCGTATCGAAAAAGCTCATCTGTCAAATTATAACACATATGAAAGTAAAAAAGTTTATCAAGATACTACAAAACCTGACACAAGTCTTTTACCCGCATGATAGCCATTGCCTACAGCAAATTGGAAACGCGCCTTTGAATCCACAGAAACTAAAGAAACAATCCGGCAATATTGTGGTATTGTTTGACTATGGAAATGCCTGTGTTAGAAAGGCCGTTTTAAAATTAAAGTCCAAGGGTCTTGCTGAATACTCAGAGTTGTTTGCCAATGCCTTACTCTCATACATTCTAACCATGCATGCAGACAAGCAATTGTGGTCAAAAGAAAGCTTCGCAATAGCGCCTGTGCCACTGCATAAAGCTAAGGTGATTAAACGAGGTTTTAATCAAAGTGAGCTTGTACTGAAATCTATGGAGAAACTCGCCAAAGAGTATGATTTGAATTTAAAATTTTCATATAGGCTACTCAGACGAGACAAAAACACCAAAGATCAGAAATTACTGAACAAAAAAGAACGATTGCAAAACATGGAAAATGCATTCTCGGCGAGGGCAAATATTCTGACAAAACTAAAAACAGACAATATAATATTGATAGATGACATGGTAACGACAGGCGCTACACTCAGCGAAGCCAAGCGTGCTTTGAGAAGAAGTGGATTTAAGGGTGGTGTTATACTTATCGCTCTGGCGGGTAAGAACCATTAATACCTACACCCCCAACCACCCCAAAAGGGAGTCAAAGAAATTTTGTAACGGTGAGCT
>CAYPCF010000003.1:0-20415 GCA_964409155.1 uncultured Candidatus Saccharibacteria bacterium
ATTTGTACTGGCCTGAGATGCTTAATATTTTAACGGGGTTGCGTGTTATAATATCGGAGAATTTTATGTATAGATTAAAACATCAAGAAGTAGGGTTTACATTGATAGAGTTATTGGTAGTTATCGCCATAATAGGTCTTTTGGCGACAGTGGTTATCGCAAGCGTCTCAGGCATGAGCACTAAAACCACAGAAACAAAACATTTGGCGGAAATAAAAGAAGTTCAAAAGGCGTTGGAGTTATATTACTCTGACTATGGGCACTACCCGAATCTTGGTACAACTTATGTGCTGTTTTCAAATTCATCTTTCAGAAATATACTAAAACCCTACATGAAAGTTTTGCCTGAAAATAGGGCAAATTACGGCATTCCGTATGATACTTATTATTCTACCACCATCAATGACCCTGAGTGCCACCCCGACAGTGGTGGGTATATAATCCACGCGGCCTTAAAAGATAAAAAATTTTCTCCATACTACTACAAAACCGTAACAGATGGCAAAAGTGGACAAAAGTGGTATTTTCATTGTTTCCATTCCATCTAAGTCTGGCTTTTACTTTTAATACTTAAAGTCTGCATTGCTGTCAAATAGATTTTTTATAGCATCTTTGCTATAATACGCCTATGATAGTAACATTTCACGGAGCTCAGATGGTCAAAATCACAAGTGGTGACTTTACATTGGTGTTTAATCCCATATCCTCAAAAAGCAAACTTAAACCACAGCGTTTCGGATCAGACTTGGCGCTTATATCTCGCAGGTTGCCCGAGTTCAACGGTGTGTCCGAGGTAACTCGTAAAGACAAAACACCTTTTGTGATAGACGGTCCCGGAGAATACGAGGTGATGAGCACTTTTGTAAAAGGCACACAAACAAGCAGCGATTATGGTGAAAAGCCCGGTTTGAACACAATATACACCGTCAAGTTAGACGACATTAACATGGTATTTCTTGGCGCTTTGTCTGACCCCAAGCCAAACATGTCTTTTATTGAGGATATGGACTCTGTGGATATTGTCTTTGTTCCGATAGGTGGAGAAGGCGTCTTGGATTATTCACAAGGCTACAAATTGGCAGTATCTCTTGAGCCTAAGCTTATAATACCTGTTCATTACGGCTCGCTGGGAGACAAGGATGCTCTAAAAAACTTTGTCAAAGAGTCGGGTGCCAAACCTGAAGCTTCGGACAAGTTTGTATTTAAGAAAAAAGACATAGAGGGCAAGTCCGCCGAGTTGGTGTTGCTAAATATCAAATAAAATATTGCTATGAAAAGAGTGATAAATCAGATACAACAGAATGCATCAGATGAGCAAAAACTCACTTTTGCTTTGTTTGCTTCTGTTTCCACCGGTGTCTTACTTTTGATGTTATGGATCGCTTACTTTAATATTGGAGGCCTGCAGAAAGCGAAAAGCACTAACAACTCAAATAACAGTGCCGTGCCGACTCAAGCTCCGGCTACATCCAAAACAGAACAGAAGCAGAGTCAAGGAGCCAGCGCGGCATCCGGCTTAGACAAACTAAACACAAACTTTTATGATCTAATCAAATCCAAATCTCACAAAGACGAAACACAGACAAATAAAGATTCTGTATATAAAGTTAAGCCGCTCAAACTGAACTTATAAGTTAAATGAAGAAATATGTCAAAAAAGAAAGAGAACATAGCGCAAGAAAATGAGAATACACAAGAGCAAGGTGTGATAAATCAAGATATTTCCGCCGAGGTGAGAGAAAGCTACTTGAATTATGCCATGAGCGTCATCACTTCTCGCGCTTTACCTGATGTGCGTGATGGCCTAAAGCCGGTGCACAGGCGCATTCTGTATGCGATGCATAAATCAGGCCTTACTCCGCAAGCCAAGACAAAGAAATCAGCTACCGTGGTAGGTGAGGTGATAGGTAAATACCATCCTCATGGAGACTCGGCTGTATATGATTCAATGGTAGGCATGGCGCAAGATTTCACCATGCGCTATCCTCTTGTTATCGGGCAAGGTAACTTCGGCTCCATTGATGGTGACCCTGCCGCCGCATATCGCTATACTGAGGCCAAGCTTTCTCCTATAGCCGTGGAAATGCTAAAGGATATAGAGAAAAATACAGTTGATTTTCGTCCGAACTTTGACAATACACACAAAGAACCGACAGTCTTACCGTCTGCTGTGCCGAACCTGCTCTTAAATGGAACACTTGGTATTGCGGTTGGTATGGCTACAAATATTCCTCCGCACAACTTGAGAGAATTGGTGGATGCCACATCGCACCTGATAGATAATCCAAAAGCTACGACAGAGGACCTGTTGAAATTTGTCAAAGGTCCGGATTTTCCGCTTGGCGGCATAGCTTTTAACAAAAAAGACATAGCACACGCATATGCCACAGGACGCGGAGGAGTAGTGGTAAGAGGTGAGGCTGAGATAGTAGAAGGTAAAAAAGGTGCTCATCAGATTATCATCAGTTCTCTTCCGTATCGTGTCAATAAGGCGACGCTCTTGCAAAAAATAGCGGCGTTGGTCCACGATAAAAAACTGGAAGGCATCAAAGACATAAGAGACGAATCCACAAACGACATTCGTGTGGTCATAGAGTTGAAGTCTTCTGCACACCCTCAAAGTGTTCTTAACTACATATACAAACATACACAACTTGAAGATACTTTCCATTACAACTTGGTAGCGCTTGTAGATGGCGTCCCTCAGACACTTTCTCTTAAAGCCGTTTTGGAGAATTATGTATCCCACAGGGTAGATGTGGTAACGCGCAGAACTCAGTTTGAGTTGGACAAAGCTAAAGCAAGAGAACATATTTTGCTCGGGCTTAAAAAGGCTCTTGACCACATAGATGCCATCATAAAACTTATCAAATCTTCAAAAGATGTGCCTACGGCTCACGCTAACTTGATGAAGAAGTTTAAGTTCTCAGATATTCAGGCAACCGCTATTTTGGAGATGAAATTGCAAAAGCTTGCAAACTTGGAGAGAAAAAAGATAGAAGATGAGCTAAAAGCTTTGCAGAAGCTTATAAAAGAATTGGAAGCACTCTTAAAAAGCAAGAAGAAGATGATGAAACTCATCCAAAAAGAGCTAAAGGAAGTCGCTGATAAATACGGAGATGACAGGCGCACAAAGATTGTCGCGCGTGGCGCAAAAAACTTCTCTATGGAAGATTTGGTGCCCGATGACGACTTTGCTCTGGTTTTGACCAAAGGTGGCTACATCAAACGCACAAATCCTGCAGAGTACAAAAAGCAAAAACGAGGAGGTGTCGGTGTTATAGACATGAACACGAAAGAGGAAGATGTTGTGCAGATTTTTTTGACAGCTTCCGCCCATTCTGACTTGCTTTTCTTTACAGATAAAGGCAAAGTGTATCAAATCAAAATGTATGAAATTCCCGAAGGTAAGCGCTCTACCAAAGGAAAATCCATAATGAATTTCTTATCCATAGAGCAGGGGGAGCATGTTACTTCCGTCTTACCTATGCCAAAAGAGGTAAAAGAAGAAAAAGGCCTGCATTTGTTCATGGCTACTCGCAAGGGCACCGTAAAAAAGACCGAGGCGAAGCAATTCTTTGATGTCCGCAGAAACGGTATAATAGCGATTAAACTCTCAGACGGCGACAGGCTGATTTCTGCTCGCTTTGCAAGAGAAAAAGATGACATAGTGCTTGTTACTCAAAATGGGCAGTCCATCAGGTTCTCTGAGTCTGATGTGCGTGCGATGGGCAGGGCGGCCGCAGGTGTAAAAGGCATTAGTTTAAAAGCTGATGATAAAGTGGTTGGCGCCGGCGTCATACCGGCCGGAGAAGAAAAAGGAAAAGCCCTTCTTGTTGTTACAAGCACCGGTTATGGCAAAAAGACTGAAGCAAAAGAATACAGAACTCAGTCTCGTGGAGGCTCAGGCATCAAGACCATACAAATCACCCCTAAGACAAAAAACATAGTCGGAGCGCGAGTGATAGACAAAAAAGGCGGGGAGTTGATAGCCATATCTAAAAACGGTGTAGTCATACGCACTGCGTTAGATGAGGTTAAATTGCAAGGTAGGCAAACCCAAGGCGTAAGAATCATGAAGCTTCGCTCGGGTGATGAAGTGGCTTCCATAATAACCCTGGAAGACTCCATAGAGTAAAACTAAACTCGGCTCATATCATTTTTGATAGTGCTTATGAGTGTGCTATAATGGCCTCATGCATGAGGATATTGTTAAGATTTTGCTGCCGACCCTTTTAAGTTTTGCCGTTGGTGTGGCGATTACTCCGATTTTGACACATTTTCTTTATAAGTATAAAGTCTGGAAAAAGAAAGGTGGGAAAATAGCTTTAGATGGCAAAGAAGCGGTTGAGTTTAACAAGCTCCACAAAGACAATGAGGTGAAGACTCCGCGTATGGGTGGGGTAGTCATATGGCTACCTGTTTTTATAGTAGCGCTTACCATATGGACAATGTCTAAGATATGGCCTAACGCAGCTTCATTGAAGTTGGACTTAATATCGCGCTCTCAGACTTGGATTCCACTTTTTGTCTTTGCGGTTGGGGCTATTGTGGGATTTGTTAGTGACCTTTTTGACATTAGCTATAAAGATAAAGAGCTGAAGTTTACATGGAGGCTTTTAATTGTAACGATTTTGTCGGGCTTTGTTGGCTGGTGGTTTTACAGTAAGCTTGCGGTAGATGCAGTCAGCGTGCCGTTTTATGGTTACTTGTATCTTGGTATGTTGATTGTGCCTTTTTTTATCATTTTGAACATAGTGCTTTACTCAAGCGGTATCATAGACGGTATAGATGGACTATCCGGCGGTGTTTTTTTGTTTATTTTTTTGGCGTATTCGGCCATAGCTTTCATACAAAACCAGATAGACCTCGCCGCTTTTTGCGCCACTGTGGCCGGATCTTTAATGGCGTTTTTGTGGTTTAATATTCCGCCGGCGCGTTTTTATATGACCGAGACCGGGTCTATGGCGCTTACACTTGCAATAGCTACCGTGGCTTTCATGACAGACAAGATGGGAGGTGGAGTAGGGTTATCAGTCTTGCCGGTTATAGGTTTCTTGTTATTTTTTACAGTAGCGTCGGCCGGCTTTCAAGTTCTGTCAAAGCGTTTTTGGGGACGAAAATTGTTCAGAATTGCTCCGGCGCACCACCATTTTGAGGCCGTAGGATGGCCATCTTATAAAGTTACTATGCGTTACTGGCTCTTGGGCATCATGTTTGCTTTTGCGGGAGTGCTTTTAGCTTTATTGGTGTAGTATGGTCAAAGCAAAAAGAAGGGTATATGTGAAGTTGCGCAAAGCCAAAAAGGCGCTTTTTAATTTAGATAAACCTTTGTTTGCCATTGTTCTTGCATGGATCCTTTTCGGTTTTTTGATTTTTACTTCGGCCTCACTCGGTCTGTCTGCCAAAAGCACCGCGCTTTTGTCATCCGTTTTGCTTAAACAAAGTATAACTCTTGTTATTTCATTTGTCGTCATGCTGCTTGTGGCGCGTAGTAAATTTCAGAGCTTAATCAAGATTTCTCCGTATCTTTATGCTTTTGGTATTTTATTTACCCTTTTAACATTTGTTCCGGGTCTTGCGTTCTCCTCAGGAGGCGCTCATAGGTGGATTAATGTGGCAGGATATAGTGTGCAACCGGCAGAATTTATGAAGTTCACCACAATATTGTTTGCTGTGTATATTTTTATCAAATACAAAAAGCAGATTCCCTCAGTGAAGTCTTTATTGTTGCCTGCTGCTGTTTTACTGCCGCCGGCGTTGGTCTTGTTGGCTCAACCGGATACTTCCACGGTTTTGGTAATGTCGTTTGGCGTGGGGTTGATGTATTTTTTGTTTGGAGCTCCGTATAAGAACTTGTTGATAGCTGTTTTTGCAGTTGTTTTGGCTTTGTTGGTCTTGGTCACTGTGCATCCTTATGTGAAAAAACGCATAATGACATTCATCAATCCGACTCAAGATAAACTTGGAGCGGGATATCAAATTAACCAGTCTCTGATAGCCATAGGCTCAGGCGGAGTCTTTGGAAAAGGTTTTGGGCAGGGAGTGCAGAAATTCGGGTATTTACCTGAGCCGGCAGGCGACTCAATCTTTGCTACCTTGGCAGAGGAGTTCGGACTCTTTGGGGCTTTGGTATTTATTGTGATTTTATCTTTGTTTGTTTTGCGGGCTTTGAAGTTGGCACTGCTTTCACGAACACTTGCGGCATCATCTGTGATAATTACTTTGGCGTTTACCATATTCATACAAGCGTTTATAAACATGGCTGCGATGACCGGTATTATGCCGCTTACAGGTCTTACACTTCCGTTGGTGAGTCTTGGTGGTTCAAGCGTATTGAGTACATTGATGGCCACGGGGGTGATTTTCTCTGCTGCGCGTGGAGTAAAGCTTTCCTGATATGGTATAATCGTAAAACATGATCCTCAAAGAGATAGAAATTTCCGGCTTTAAATCTTTTGCAAATCCCGTCAAAATGCAATTTTCTTATCCTGTAGTGGCAGTAGTCGGGCCTAACGGCTCAGGAAAGAGTAATGTCGCCGAGGCGTTCAGGTTCGTTTTGGGCGAGCAATCCAAAAAAAACATGCGTTCTAAAACTGCCGACGATTTGATATGGGCCGGCAATAGTTTCAAAGCAAAACAAAATCGCGCAAGGGTGAGCATAATTTTTGATAACCGCCAGCGGATTTTTGATACGGATTTTGAAGAGCTTAAATTGGAACGGATCATTTTCAGAGATGGGGCAAATGAATATTATATTAATGATACACAAGTTAGACTTAAAGATATACAAGAACTGATAGCGAGCGCAAAACTTGGCGCAGGTTCACATCACATCATATCTCAGGGAGAGGCCGATGCGATATTAAACGCTTCGGACAAAGAGCGCTTTAAAATCATCAAGGAGGCGTTGGGGTTAAACAAATACTTTGTTAAACTCCAAGATGCGAAACGTAAGCTTTCTAAAACGGAAACTAACATAAAAGAAGGCAAGATTAGGATGCGTGAGTTATCGCCTCGTTTGCGTTTCCTTGAGAATGAAATTAAAAAATTAGAAAAAATAGATACCCTGAAAGAAGAGTTGTTGAAGGCATACGCTTTTTATATTCACTTTAACAAGCAGAAATTTGACAAAGAAAGACAAGAACTCCTCAGGCAACTCACATTGGCAAAAAGTCGTCTTGATTCTGCATCAAGTGCCTTGTCGGATTTTCAAGACCCAAAGGCAGACTCAGAAATCCTGCGTCTTAAAACCAGACTGCAAGAGATAGAAGCACAAGAAAGAAGCCTATCAGACGACTTGGTAAACCTTGAAAAAGCGCAAAGCAAAACCGATGGGGAGATTGAGGCATTGAAGTATGCCAAAGATGAATCCTTAACAGGAGCGAGTAAAAACCATTCTCAAACGGAAGAGTTTGTGTCGTTGCCGAAGGATTTTCTTGGAACATTTGTAAAAATTCTACAAACCGTACTAAAGAAAGGTCTTGATGAAGCCGCATCCGATAAGTTACAAAGCGCATTGAAAACTCTTGACTCATACATAAAAAGAGATTCTGCTTCAGAAGCCGAGAGCACAAAACTACCAAACACCGCCATAGAAGCCAAAATCAAAAAACTGGCAGATGAACAGAAAACAAGAAGAATTGCCATTTCCGAATTGAAGGAGAGCCTTGATAAGTTGCGTGAGGCCAAAGCAAACTTGCAAAGTCGCATTGACGCGAAACAATCCTTGAGCCTTTCAAGAGAAACCAAGCTTCTGCAGCTCAGCGAGCAGAAAAACAGCGCTGTGACCAACTACAAGAAAATAGAAATGGAATTACTCAGACTGAAAGAGGAGGAAAACAAGCTTAAAAACATGCTAAAAGAAGCAAGCTCCATGTTCTCTTCCACTTTTCTGCGCTTGATGCAGTCACTTAAAGACGGTTCCTCAAAAGTGGAGCAAATCTACAAACTTGTTGATATAGAGAGATTAAAAATCAGATTAGAAGAACTGGGGGCTGTAGATGACAGCATTATTCAAGAATACAAAAACACGAAAGAACGCATGACTTTTTTGGAGACAGAAGTGGTGGATCTTGAAAGGTCTGAGGCGAATTTGCTTTCAACCATATCTGAGTTGGAAAAGAATATTGAGAGGGAGACCGAAAAAGGAATATCAAAAATAGAAAAAGAATTTAACCATTTTTTCAGAGAGTTGTTTCCGGGCGCTACCGCGTCTGTGCAACTTTACAAGGACCAAGACAAAGACACAGGCGAGCAACAAAGCGCAGTGTCCATAGATGTAAAAATCCCCGGCAAGCGCCTGAGCTCTCTGTCTTCTTTGTCAGGTGGTGAGCGTTCATTGGTTTCTATTGCGCTCATATTTGCGATATCGCAGGTAAGCCCACCCCCGTTTATTATTCTTGATGAGACTGATGCGGCTTTAGATGAGGCAAATTCAAAAAAATACAGTGACATTTTGCTATCACTGGCGCAAAACTCACAAATCATTACAATAACTCATAATCGGCAGACCATGGCTGTTTCAGGAGAATTGTTCGGGGTGACTATGGGAAAAGATGCCGTCTCTCAGGTCTTATCTATCACATTGCAGGAGGCCGAGACTGTGGCAAAGTAAGCATTATTGCTATGTTATAATGGTGGCATATGTTGGAAGCCGGCAACTTACTCACTGATGTTTTAGTCTTGTCTGCGGTTTTTTCATTAGTGCTTGCCGGAGCTTATTTGCGGATGCAACATCTACTGCTCAGAGGACTTCTGGCTTCAGTCATATCGTTTAATCTGGCTCCCAGCTTTCTGGAATTTCTATCTGCGCATTTAAGCGTTTCTGCGACAAAGACGAATATATTTATAGTATTTCTCGTTCTTTTGTTTTTGTTTCTGATAGCTTTTAGAAAGATGAATTTTAACTATTCTTTTAGTAGAACATTACTCTTGCGAGTTATGTTATCCATCAGTATTACCGGCGTATTTGTGCTTGTGATGACAACGGCCTTTAATCCAAATCTTATTGTATATGATTTTTTGCATAATTATAAGGCATTTATATTAAGTGATTCTTATTATGCTTTGTTGCACATAATGGTGCTTGCCACTTTTCTGATAATGTAGTATGAATACCGGAGAAAATATTAAAATAGAAAGAGTGCCTCTGTGGCAAAGAATAGTGCCGAGGGTCTTAGAATCCATTGCGTGGTACCCAACTAGAATACTTCTGAGAGTATTCTTACGCATGAAAGTCAACAAGTATTTTAAGATTACTAAAGAAGAAGTTGATAGACCTATATTATTCATATCTAACCATATAAGTGAATTAGACCCTATCTTAACTACTATGGCGACCTCGCCTTTTAATACAATCTTCCCATTATTCTGGGTATCTAAGGCTGGAAGGGAATACAAAGATCCGGATTTTTCATGGAGGAAATATATTTATGGCGATTTATTTTTTTTGGCTTGGGGTGCGCAACCGCTTACAAGCAAAGTTAAAAATTATGAAATGTCGTTAAAAAGACATTCCTGGCTTCTTAAGCATGGATACAGTGTTTGCATTTTTCCGGAAAGAGGTTATTCTAATAAATCTCGCGGAATAGGCGGAGGAGCAGGATTTCTTATGGAGGCATGGAACCCGCTGGTGATTCCCGTCAAAATAGAAGGTATTGAAGGGATTACGCAAAGAGAGTTTTGGGGTAGGCGAAGAGGCTTGAGAGTTACTTTCGGTAAAGCGCTTGAGCCAAAAGATTATTTGGATAGCAATCTACCTGCTCCGGAGCGTTACAAAGATGCCATCAAGAAAATATTTAAGACAATAGATTATGAAATTAATTAAAGACATTATATGGGATTTGTTAGTTTTCTTATTGCCAAAAGTCTCTACGGATGGCAAGCGTTTTTTGATCTTTCTTGTTCATCCGAGAGATAGAGACGACATATATAAAAAGATGCCCTTTCTTAAAAAGATGCCGGATTTTGTGCTGGGGCTGTTTGAGCGCTACATGTGGCCTGTTACAGTTTCAAAGATTAACCATACAAAGACGGGGGAAACATATGGGTTCATGATTTCAATTCCCAGCACGGCAAAAACAATGATGCATAATCGTGGCTTGGCAAAAAAGAAAATAAAACAAGCACTTAAGTTGGGATACAAAAAGGGAGGTAGGATAGCTGCGTTGGGCGCTCTTACCGCCTCACTTACTTATGGCGGTAAAGATGTCTACGATGGGACAATCAACATTACAACCGGTCATGCCTATACTGTCATCAACATAAAAAATATATTTAAAGAGTCTCTTCGGGTTCTTAATGTAAACCCTGAGCAGGTAAAAGTTGCAATTGTCGGCGCTGCGGGATCTATCGGTTCAGGTTCGGCCAAATTGTTCTGTAAAGAGGGGGTAAAAGATTTCTTGCTCGTAGATTTAGAAAGGAAAAAAGATCAGGTGGAGAGATTGGCATCAGAGTTGTCAGAAAAACACCGAGACTTAGATATTAAAATATCCAGCAATCTGTCTGATTTGCGAGACAGAGATGTGATAGTGGCGGCGACTAATCATCCCGATGCTCTGATCAAAAAAGAGCACTTGTCACAGCATACGGTGGTGATTATAGATGATGCGCAGCCGTCTGATTTAGACCCGGCGATTTTTGATATGGACAATGTTTTGGCGTTGGAGGGCGGAGCAAGCAAAACCAAAAATATAACTGCAAACTTTCCATTTGGACTATGTCACAAAGATGATAATTATTCATGTATGGCAGAGGGTATTTTGTTGTTATTGAACAGCAGTGAGGACAAGGCGCATCTGGGTCCGCTTACAGATGAGCATATAAATTTTATATCCAAATTATCCGACAAATACGGCTTTAGGCCGGCAGAATTTCAAAATTACAAAGAATCTTGTATTGCAAATGAGAAAATAAAAAAAGCCCTGTCTTTTTCTCGCTTTCAATAACTCCACTGTGCTATAATTGTGGCATTGTATGGATTATATTAATACTTTTGTTCTTATAGCCACCATATCGTCTTTCTTGGTATCATTGTGGCTGTACTTAAAAGACAGAAAATCCGATATTTTATTTAGGTTTTTTATTTTAATTTTAAATTCCGTATTATGGGGGCTTGCAATGCTCGCTTTTAGATCTTCGGCTCAACAAGCCGGCTTGTTGTTTTATGGCAACATACTGCATTTGGTAGCTTTATTTTTACCTGTGAGTTTTTTATATCTAAACGCGACAATAGTAAATACCAATGTAGCAAAGTATATAAATTATATAGCCTTTGTGATAGCTTTTATATCTGCCATTTTCTTGTTTGCAGATATACCCGGTTTTTCTTTAATTGACAATATATACAGAATACGATATTCGTCTGAGCCGATTATTATCTTTAATAAGATTCCTTATTATTGGTATTTGCTCTATATATCTTTGTCATTTTTGTCCGGTTTTTACTTACTCTACGGTAGATATAAATCAGCGCTGAAAGACGGCGATGAGAAAAACAAAGTTCTCATTTTTTTCGTAACGTCAGGTATTATGGTTCCGGCTATTATATCGGTTATCACAAATCTTCTTTTGCCGTATTTTGGCTACTTTGATTTAAACTGGGTGGGACAATTGAGCGCTTCAGTTGCGCCGCTTTTTGTTTTGTATGCCATCTCAAGGTATAAAGTATTTAACTTTGAGTTATTTGCAGCGGAGATTTTGGTCTTGGTGTTGGTAATTCAATCTTTTGTTTCTGTCTTGCAGGCTGATGGTATAGTGCAGGTGATACTGAATCTAATTATCTTGTTTTTTGTGATTGCTTTGGGTTGGTGGCTTTTACAAAATATTAAAGAAGAAAAGATAGCACGCTCTTCTTTGGAAGAAAAGATACGGGAGCTACACAAAATAAACGAGCATGTGAGAAATTTAACGAGAAAAAAGACAGAGTTTTTATCAATTGCCACTCACCAATTGCGCGCGCCTTTGACTGTGATGAAAGGGCAGTTGTCGTTGATACTTGAAGGCTCTTACGCAGAAGTTCCGCAAGCTCTTGTAGCTCCTTTGCAAAAAATATACTCTTCCATAGAACAACTGACAGATACGGTAACGGACTTCTTAAATGTTTCTCGCATTGAGCAGGGAAGGCTGAAATATAATATGGCAAAAGTTGATATCGTCTCACTTTTGGAAGATATTTACGAGGACTTGTCTACGCTGGCACATTCAAAAAAGATAGATTTACGCTACAAAAAATGTAAAGACTTGAAAGATTCTCAATCTATGGTATTTGCAGATAAAGCCAAGTTGCATCATGTTTTTTACAATCTTGTAGAGAATTCAATCAAATACACAGAAAAGGGTTTTGTTGAGATTTCAATGTGCGTTTTGCGTAAGCATTTTATACGGGTAGAGATTAAAGACAGCGGTGTGGGCATAGATGCTGATGACCTTAAAACTTTGTTTAATAAGTTTGAACGAGCACGAAATATCCACGGTGTCAATGTTCAGGGCTCAGGCCTTGGTCTGTATATAGCTCGTGAGATATTGCATGCGCACAATGGAAGAATATGGGCTAAATCCGCCGGCGCCGGGAAAGGCAGCACTTTTTTTGTTGAAATGCCTTTAGTAATCTCGAAATAACTATATAATACTACTCATTAAAATAGATTAAAAACGATTTTTTAAAGCATATTTTAGAGTCTCGGGGTCTGAGTATTCTATTTCAAGGCCTGTGGACAAACCTCTGCCAAGCAGACTGACCTTAATCGTCTTTAATTCTTCATCCTTTTCAAATTCTTCTTTGATAAATCTCGCAGAGTATTCTCCTTCAAAAGTGGCGGAAAATGCTAAAATCAATTCAGACAGCCCGTCTTGCTTTCGTGCTTTTTCTTTAATCGTATGAAGATACTGCTTGTGTTTTTTGGCATCGTGCAAGGGTGATATACTGCCTTTTGCAACATAATACATGCCGCTGTATGCTCCGCTGGCTTCAATTTTGTCTATGTCTTTTTCTTTCTCTACAATTAACAATTTGTCTAAGTCCCTTGTTGGGTCTGCGCATATTTTGCAATAGTTGGACTCGCCTGACGGCAGAAAAAAACGCCCACAGGATTCGCATAGCTTCACCTCATTGTTGATAGACAAGATAGTCTTTGCCAAGTCTTGTTTGTACACAGAGCCCGAGCGCAATAAGAAATATACAAAGCGTTCAGCCTGTTTAGGGCCGATGCCCGGGAAGCGTTTGAAAAGTTCTTGTAATCTGTCTATATTGTTCATAAAGGCTTAAAATTCCACATCTCCGGATTCAGAGACAACAAAATCGGGGGATATATTTTTGTCCAGTTCAACAAAGCTTGTTTTGTCTTCATCAAAATATAACTCAACCTTTCCTACGGGTCCGTTTCTGTGTTTTTCCACGAGTATCTCGGCAATATTTGTCTTCTCGGCATCGTCTTGCATCTTGTCTTCTCTATGTATGAACATTACAACATCTGCGTCTTGCTCTATGGACCCCGAATCACGCAAATCAGACAACCTTGGTTGGCCTCGTCTTTGCTCAACTGCGCGTGAGAGCTGCGAAAGGGCAATGACCGGCACATCAAGTTCACGCGCCATTGCTTTCAGTGAGCGTGATATTTCTGTAACTTGTTGCACCATAGAGTCAGATGAGCGCGTTGCAGATGGGGTGATAAGCTGCAAATAGTCCACTATAACCAGCTCCAGTCCACTTTCGGCTTTGAGCCTTCTTGCTATTGAGCGCATTTGCAGCACTGTCCTTTCGGCTTTGTCGTCTATAAAAATGGGGGCTTCAGACAGTCTATCCATAGCATTGCGCAAGCTGTCGTATTCATCATCTGTTGAGAGGTGTCCTGTGCGCAGTTTCCATGAAGAAACACGCGCCTCGGCAGAGAGCATCCTGTCTGTAAGTTGCTGAGAAGACATTTCAAGTGAGAATATTCCGACAGGGATTTTGTGCTTGACTGCCGCTTGGCGAGCTATGTCAAGGGCAAGGGCGGTCTTACCCATGGAAGGGCGCGCAGCGAGGATGACCAAGTCTGATTTTTGGAAGCCCGAAAGTAAATCATCTAAAGCTCTAAACCCCGTAGGGACTCCTCGCAGAGCATCTTTTGTCTCTTGCAGTTTCTCAAGGCGTTCCCAAGCACCTTTGAGCTCTTCTCCTATACTTTTGAATTTTTGTAAAGTACCCGTGCTGGCTATCTCATATATTTTTGATTGCGCCAAATCCAAGACCATCTCTACATCATCTGATTCTTTGAAAGCTGTTTCATTAATTTCCGCTGAGGCCTCTATGAGAGAGCGTAAAATATGTTTCGTTTTTGTAGTATGCGCGTAAAACGCGGCGTTAGCGGCGCTAGGGGCAGAGTTGATGAGTTCTGTGAGATATGTCCTGCCCCCGACCGCGTCAAGCTTGTTGTGTTCTTTGAGTTTGGCAGATAAAGTTACAAGGTCAACAGGCTCTCCTTTGTTGAACAATGCAAGCATCGCCTCAAAGATGTCTTTGTGTTTGTTGGCATAAAACGCCTCAGGAGATACAATGTCTATCACATCATATATGGCGTTTTTGTTCAACATTACGGCGCCAAGCAAAGCGCGCTCTGCATCCAAATCTTGTGGTGGCACTCGTCTCATGCAGATAATATTATCAGCTATTTGTCTGATTTCCAAATTTTGTATTTTGTTGACTCTGTGGAGTAGGTGGAAAAATATGTGATATAATGTTGACTATGTCTTTGGCGCATCAAGTTCACATATCACATCTGTTTAGTCATGAGACAAAAAGGCTGACGCTTGTTAAGTTTGCTTTGGTTCTGTCGGTATTTGTTCTTTATTTTCTGTATATAAGTTATAAATTTGGAATAAAGCAAGGTTTTTTGGTGGCGCTTTTGTCATGGTCTTTTTTTGTGTTGAGCACACCTATTGCCGATGCGGGTTTTTTATTTGATTTTCCCATAAGACTTATCTTAAATATTAAAATGTGGCTCTCGGAGCTCTTTGTGTGGCTTTTTGCCATTGCTTTGAACCTGTATGTATTTTTCGTAAATCCGCAGCTCTACCAAAGCACGGCTCTTTTGAAAATATTTTATATTCTTTTGTCAAATCCGTGGCCGTATTGGTCTATTATTTTCTTGTCTGCTTTGGGGACATTTTTGTCTGTTTATTTTGCAGATGAGATGATTGACACCACTTTCCATAAAGACCGAGTAAAATACAAACGGCATAGGCGTCTGTACCTTTTAGTTGCCATGGTTTTTCTCTTTAGCTTTGTTTTCTTTTTCTACTATGAGCTTCTGGGATCTTTAGGTTTAACTTCACTTAAAAACTTGCTATAATCTGACTATGATTAACAGTTCCAAAATAGGCAAACTAACCTGGATAGATTTGGAGTCTCCGACAAAAGAAGAGCTCCACCAAGTGATGACAACTTACAGCATAGACCCTGTTACGACACATGAGTTATTGGAGCCGACATTGAAAGCGAGAGTGGAAGATTTTGGCGATTATCTGTATCTTGTTCTGCATTTTCCAAGCATAAGAGATGAGAAAATGTTGTCTGATCAAGAAATAGACTTTATATTGGGAGATGACTTTCTTATCACTTCTCATTATCAAGCCATTGCAAGCTTGGAGGAACTTCGCAAACGCTTTGAGAGCAAGGTGTTAAGCGGGCAGGAATTAAACCCCGACGAACAGCTCAAGCCAAGCGGTAATACTTCTGCTGACTACGGCTATGCAGCTGATATCTTTTTGGAGATTGTAGAGAAAATGTATGGTATCGTTGAAAAGCAAATAGAGGAAGTAGAAGACGACTTGGAAGACATAGAAGAGCAGATCTTTCAAGAGAAAGAAAGAGAGATGGTTTTTGCTTTGTCTTACACGGGAAGAGATATTTTAAATATCCGACAAGCTTTAGATCCGCATCAAGACACCCTTAAATCCCTTCTGTCTTCCATAGAAAAGTTTTCATCGCATACTCAGAAATTGAAATTAACAAGTCTGGAGAACACTTACTACCGCCTTCGCAAGAAAACATCACAGCTCTGGCAGTCGCTTGTAGAGCTGAGAGAAACAAATAACTCTCTGCTTACCACAAAACAAAATGAAGTAATGAAGATTTTTACCATATTGGCATTCGTTACATTTCCACTTTCTTTGGTGTCTTCTATTTTCGGCATGAATACCGAATACATGCCAATTCAAGGCAGTCATCTGGATTTGGGTTTTATGGTTATTCCTGACTTCTGGCTCGTTGTAGGTCTGATGTTTATTGCTACCTTGCTCATGTTTGTCTTCTTTAAAAAGAAAAGATGGATTTAGCCTATGTTTGATTTTCTAAATAAGTTTTTCTCTGAGCAAAAATCTGCCAACCCGTCAGATAATGCTTCTGAATTGCGTCTTTTTAATACTTTGACAAAAAAGAAAGAACTTTTTGAGCCGTTATCAAAAGAACAGGTTACCGTTTACTCATGCGGACCAACTGTATATAAAAAGCAACACATAGGCAATATGCGGGCGTTTGTTTTCGCAGACACGCTACACAGAGCACTTAAAGGTTTTGGCTATAATATTCGCCATGTTATCAATATCACAGATGTGGGACACCTGACAGATGACGCAGACCAAGGTGAGGACAAGCTTGAAAAAAGTGCCAAGCAAGAAGGCAAAAAAGCAAAGGATATAGCAGACGAGATCACAGCTTTATTCTTGAAAGACTTGCTTTCTTTAAACATTAACACCAAAGAATACAGCTTTCCGCGCGCAACCGAGCATATACAAGCGCAGATAGAGATGATCTTGTCATTACAGGAGAAAGGTTATACTTACAAGATAAAAGACGGAGTATATTTTGATACATCCAAGTTTGGTAAATATGGAGAGCTTGGCAATATCAACAAAGAAGGTCTGCAAGAAGGAGCGCGAGTATCAAAAACTCACGGTAAGCGTAACCCAACCGATTTTGCTTTGTGGAAGTTTTCAGACCCGGAACAAAAGCGGCAGCAAGAATGGGACTCTCCTTGGGGCAAGGGTTTCCCCGGTTGGCACATAGAATGCAGCGCAATGAGCAAGGAGCTATTAGGTCCTCAAATAGACATACACACAGGAGGTGTGGAGCACATTGCCATCCATCACAACAATGAGATAGCGCAATCTGAATGCTCAAACGGCCTTGAACCATTTGTTAGATATTGGCTACACGGTCAACATTTGAAAATAAATGGAGAAAAAATGTCAAAATCGCTCGGCAATGTCTTGTATCTGTCTGATTTGCAAGAGAAAGGTTATGATTCCTCTGTTTTTCGTTATCTGCTATTGACGGCGCATTATCGTTCGGAAATTAATTTTACATTTGATGCTTTGGACGCTGCGCGTGTTGCTTTGTTTAAGCTAAGGCATTTTACAATTAAGCAAACAAAAACAGCTGATGTGGACCAAGAATATCTTGATAGATTTCAGAAAAATATTGCCGACGATTTAAACACTGCCAGGGCCTTGGCGGTGCTTTGGGAGATGATGAAATCCTCTTTACCGGATGCGGTAAAATATGCCACTTTGCTACAAATGAATGAATTTTTAGGCTTGGATTTGAAAGGTGAGATATCCGATGGCGAGGGAATTAGCATACCGCAAGAGGTAAAAGATTTGGCAGATCAAAGGCAGAAAGCGCGTATGGCAAAGCAATGGGATGTGGCGGATAATCTACGCAGACAAATCCAGCTCGCGGGTTTTGATATTGTAGATACCAAAGACGGATACAGCATACACAAACTTTAGTCGTTCGTGAAAACACTTGTTATATGGTTAAAAGATGCTATACTCTCGCTTGGCAGTCGTTTCTATTTGTGGAGGTTGGACAAGTGGAAGAGTTGCTATCGCTACGGCGATTTATAAGTTAAAAAGCGTATTATGACAAAAGGTGTTATTGTTCGTAAGAACGACAAGGGCTTTGGCTTCATTAAACCTGAAGACGATGACAAAGATTTGTTCTTCCACGCCAACGATGTGGAGGGAACAACTTTTGATGAGTTAAACGAGGGTGATGAAGTTACTTTTGAAGTTGGCTCATCAGACAAAGGTCCTAAAGCCGAGAATGTAGAAAAGGCTTAGTTTGGAAAGTGAAGCAAAAACAAAAAGCGCAGCGCCGTAGGCGCTGCGCTTTTTGTGCTATCTATTACACAGCTGCTCCTTTAGAATCATAGTATTGACTGTGACTGTTGTCGTTCTTTGATTGGCTTGTGCGTCGGTTCGTGGTGTGATAGCCATCGTAGCTAATATGATTACCATTGGAAGTGTTTTTCTTCTCCACATGTCCATATTCAAATACGAAATTAATGTCTGTATCAGATAATAAAAGAGTATATTTGTCAAATCATAAAAGCATGTTATCATACTTGTCATGAATGATTATATAGATGCAGTGGTAGTAGGCGCAGGACCAAGCGGGATGATGGCCGCAGGTCAGATAGCAAAAAAGGGACGCAAAGTATTGCTCTTGGAGAAAGAAAAAGAAGTCGGAAAGAAATTGTCAAAAACCGGAGGAGGCAGATGCAACATCACATATGCCGAGCCGGATTACAAGAAGTTGGCTGCGCATTACGGGAAGGCTCAGAAGTTTTTATATTCTCCATTGTCGCGTTTTTCAGTAAGGAACACCTTTTCTTTCTTTGAGAAGATGGGCCTGCCATTGGTGGAGTTGGCGCGCAAGCGAGTCTTTCCTAAAACAGAAAAAGCAGAAGATGTAACAAAAACTATGTTGCGTTTTGTAGAAAAGCAGGGAGTCATCTTGCGCACTAACACTCAGTTGATATCTATAGACAGGCAAACAGACGACAGTTTTAAGCTAACACTAAAAAATAATGAAGAAATTTATACACGGGCCGTGGTCTTTGCCGTAGGTGGTCCGAGCGGGAAAACGCTGTCCAGAGAAATACCAAAGTCATGGAAAATATTAAAGAGATTAGGGCACACAGTAAATCCACCAAGCCCTGACTTAGTCCCTTTGACCACAAAAGCAAAGTTTGTGCATCGTTTGTCCGGCTTGACTATGAGTTTTGTGGCTCTAAGATTCAAGCAAGACGGCAAAACCAAGTTCAAAAAGATAGGCAAGGTGCTTTTTACTCATTTTGGAGTGTCCGGCCCAACAGTAATCAACTCATCAAAACAAGCCCTTGATTTGCTAAACAAAACAGGTAAGCTCACTTTATCACTTGATTTTTTTCCGGATACTGAATTTGATAAACTGGACAGGCGACTCCTCTCTTTGATTAACAAGCATCCAAGAAAGAAAATCAGAAACACATTATCAGAACTTCTTCCGGAAGAACTTGCCAAAACCATACTTTACATAGTAGCACCCGATCTTGCAGAGGCAAAAAGCAACGAGCTCAGCAAAGAAACTCGCAGATTACTTGTGCACAAGATGAAGGATTTTCACTTTAACATTACCGGATCTATGGGACTTGATTGGGCTATAGTGGCAGATGGCGGAGTTCCTTTAGAAGAGATAGATACTAAAACCATGCAGTCAAAAAGAGCACCCGGACTTTTTTTGACAGGTGATGTTCTGGATATAAACAGGCCGTCAGGCGGTTTCTCTTTGCAATTGTGTTGGACAAGTGGCTATGTCGCCGCTATTGGAGTGGATGAATATTTATCCAAAAAGCTTTAACTTGGATTGCATAAGTCCCGCTTTTAAAAGCAAAACTTTGTGATATTATTGTTTTGTATGATAAAGCGTAATCCAAATAAGAAAATTTTTGACCACAAAACAATGGAGCAAAAGTGGCAATCTTACTGGGAAGAAAATAATATTTATAAAATATCTGACAAGGAGGAGGGAGAAGACAACCACTATGTGCTTGTTGAGTTTCCGTATCCGTCGGGCAATCTTCATGTGGGGCACTGGTATGCGTTTGCAGTTACCGACATCTTAGTGCGCTACAAAAGAATGCTTGGCAAAAATGTGCTTTATCCGATTGGCTTTGATGCGTTTGGTCTGCCGGCAGAGAACGCAGCGATAAAGCGCGGCATCAATCCGCGAGAGTGGACAGAGCAAAATATAGATTACATGACAAAGCAACTCAAAAGCATGGGTGCGTCTTTTGATTGGTCGCGCAAGATTGCAACAATAGATCCGGATTATTACAAGTGGACTCAGTGGATGTTTTTGCAGTTTTTCAAAGCGGGACTTGCAGAGCAAAGAGAGGTTCCGGCAAACTGGTGTCCGTCTTGCAAGACCGTTTTGGCAAACGAGCAGGTGATAAACGGCAAGTGCGAAAGGTGCGACTCAGAAGTAGATAAAAAAGACCTGACACAATGGACGCTCAAAATCACCAAATACGCAGACAGGCTCATAGATGACCTTGACGAGCTTGACTGGCCGGAGGAAATCAAAAAGTCACAAAAAGAGTGGATAGG
>CAYPCF010000003.1:20515-26597 GCA_964409155.1 uncultured Candidatus Saccharibacteria bacterium
GAGCTTCCTTGCGCAGGTGCAGGCGAACTTATAAACTCCGGCCCGTTTGATGGTGAACCCTCAGAAGACGCAAAGGAGAAAATTACAGAATATGTAGCCGGTAAAATGAGTAAAACCTACCGCTTGCGCGACTGGGTTGTATCACGCCAAAGGTATTGGGGTGTGCCTATTCCAATTGTGCATTGCAAGAGCTGTGGCGCCGTTGCGGAAAGGGACGAGAACCTGCCGGTTATGCTTCCGGAGATAGATGATTACCTGCCGAGTGATGACGGAAAAAGCCCGCTTGCAAAGGTGGAAGCGTTTGTAAACACCACGTGCCCGCAGTGCGGCGCGCCGGCAAAGCGCGAGACAGATACGCTTGATACCTTTGTTGACTCATCGTGGTATTTTTTGCGCTATCTTGACCCACACAACAAAGAGCGTTTCGTGGGAGAGGACAAAGAAGCGCTTTGGATGCCGGTAGATTTTTACTCAGGTGGAGCAGAGCACACAACTATGCACCTTCTCTATAGTCGCTTTTGGCACAAGGCGCTTTTTGACCTTGGGCTTGTCAAAGACAAAGAGCCATACAAAGCGCGCTTGAATCGCGGGCTTATCATGGGGCCGGACGGGCAAAAAATGAGCAAAAGCAAAGGCAATGTGATAGATCCGGACGAGGTGGTAGAAAATGTTGGCTCAGACACCGTCAGAAGCTACCTTGCCTTTATCGGGCCGTACAACGAGCCGGGCCACTATCCGTGGAACCCTGACGGTGTGGTGTCCATCAGACGCTTTTTGGAGCGCGTATATGGCTTGCAATTTGTGATAAAAGACAAAAAAGACGAGGAGCTTGAAAAACTGCTTCACAAAACAATCAAAAAAGTGCGACAAGACGCAGAGCGCTTAAAGTTTAACACTGCTATTTCTGCCATGATGGTTTTCTCTAAAGAAGCGGAGAAAAAGGGGATAGAAAAGGGGCAGTTTGAAGCATTTGTAAAACTGCTTGCGCCGTTTGCGCCACATTTGGCAGAGGAGCTTTGGCAAAACGCGCTTGGCAAAAAAGAGAGTGTGCACCTGCAAAGCTACCCTGACTTTGACGAAGCGCTTGTAAAAGACGATATTGTGCAAATTGCAGTGCAGATAAACGGCAAACTACGCGCGCAAATACAGATTCCAGCAGATGCAGATGAAAATCTAGCAAAAGAACTTGCGCTTAAAGATGAAAAGATTCAAAAATACACAGAAGGAAAAGAAATAAAGAAGTTTATCTATATCCAGGGGAGGATTATAAATATTGTTATTTAGAGTTAAGATTTTGTGCGACTTTTATAGCTATTTCGTGTTTTAGCTCTGGGATTGTGCGTCGCAGTCTTGTATAAGAGTCAAGTATTTTATCTGGAAAATCAGCAAGGTCAGATGCTTACTTTTCGGTAAGCACAAAAGGTGGTTTTTCATCGTCCGTTAAAGTCTTTACTCCGTCCAAATCCTGAACCCAAGCGCGAGCGCCTTTTAGGTGCCTGTTTTTAAAAGCAAAGTCAATTATTTCTTCATTTCTTGCAAGCATTGTCTCAGGTGTGCTGTGCGGATTTTCGTTTTTGTAAGTTCTTATCTCTAACCATTTAGAGTTTACTTCGCATGGGAAAAAGAGTACAGAAAGCTTTGCATAAGTCAATGCGTCTTGACCATTAAGTTTTAAGTCAACTCTTGCATATAGGAATGTCTGAAAAAACACTTTGCGTTCCTTCTCACGCTTAAGCGATATTCCTATATCATAAGCTAGTTCAATGCTATTGAACTTGTCATCGTATTTTGTAAAAAAATGATGATAACGCACTCTTTCATCTTTATTATCAACAAAATCTATAATTGCATGTAAAGATGCAAGATTAAGTATAAGTTTTCCAGTCCTACCTATATTTTTTAAAATATCCATAATTTAAGGTTTATCACAATTGCAAATAAAATTCAAGTGTTTAGCTATAAAAATTTTTTATATATGCTATAATTTTTCCATGTCAATGGATATAGAAGACCTAAACAAATCACAAATAATTCTCTTGACTCTGCTTGTCAGCTTTGTAACTTCTATTGCAACCGGTATCGTTACAGTCTCTTTGATGGAAAAAGCTCCCAAGGATGTGGTCAGAGTAACTCAAAGAGTGGTAGAACATGTTGTAGAGAAGGTCAAAGACGCTAATCCTATCAAAGACAAAACTCCGACAAAGGAAAAAATAATAGAGAAGACAGTGATTGTAAAAGAGGGAGATCTCATCGCTCAGGCGATAGCTGAAAACAGAACTCGCTTGCTCAAACTTTACGATACCGGCTCGCAACAGGCGCTGGCTTTTGCTCTTCCTGTATCTGACACAGAGCTTATATCTGATGCCGGGGTTCTAAAAGACGGGGCTGATTATGCTCTTAAGTTGCCGGATGGCTCTTCTGTAAGTGTAGAATTTGTAAAAGGTGGGGGTGCAAGGTCTCTTGTTATGTTTAAGGTGGTAGGTGACGCAAAGCTTACAGGGCTTCCAATTAACTTATCAAATAAACAAATAAAGCTTGGACAGAGTATCTTTACTTTCGTGGATTTTGATGCAAACGAGGTAAAACAAGGAATAGTATCAAAAAAACCTGAGGCGGGCGTTCTGACTGTAGATCTGCCTTTAACTAAAACTTTACCGGCTGAGCCCATATTTGCAAGTGATGGGTCTCTGGTCGGAGTGAGCACAAAAGCAAGTAGGTCAAAGTCTCAAAATGCGTTTATATCATCTGATGTTATCAAAACATTCGTAGAATCCAAAGCAGAGACTGAAAATACAGATGAAACTGCTACCAGCACGGACGGCGACGCTACGCAGCAAGGCAACACCAACACAAGTACCACTACGGCGCCTGCTAATAGCCAGGATACAACCCGGAACGACACTCCCGACAAATCATCTCAGCAAGCGGCAGCGGGAGACTCTTTAGGCTCCAACTAAAATAAACAATACACAAGGGCGAGGTCCTTTCTGTCTTTTGATATTGTGTGGCTACAAAGACTTTACTTGTGCTACATTTTTTGTTACACTGAAAGTGTTTCCGCTTGACTGTTCATCTTGACCGCAAGCTTTGTTTTTAGCAGTTTTTAATTTATAATGCGCATATGCCATTTCCAAACTTTACATCCAGAGCAAAAGACGCGGTGCATAAAGCACATCAACTCGCGGTAGAGCGCGGACAGACAAATGTCAGCCCTTTGCATCTTCTTGCCGCCATACTCATGCAGGAAGAAAATCTTTCACTGACAATTCTTGAGCAACAAGGGATAGACTTAAATGAGATTTTAGACTTTGCCTTGGATATATTAGACAGCAACGCAGCACCGGACGCTGTGATATCTCCATCCATGCAACTGTTTCTCTCACCGGAGCTTGCGCATATCTTGCAAGATGCAGCTCAGAAGATAGCCAACTCTTTCAACGAGCAATATGTATCAACAGAACATTTGTTTTTGGCTGTTTTAAACGAGCCGGCGGAAGCGGCAGAGGTCTTTGTTAAGTTCAAGGTATCTAAAGCCGAATTTGCAAGACTATACAAAGATATTAAAGATGGGAAGATAGAGGCGGTTACTTCGGTGAACTCACAGACACGCGCCTTGAACAGATACGCCCGCTCTTTAACCGCTTTGGCAAAAGAACACAAATTAGACCCGGTAATAGGCAGAGATAAAGAAATCCGCAGAGTGATACAAATCCTATCACGCAGAACTAAAAATAATCCGATTTTGATAGGGGAGGCGGGCGTTGGTAAAACCGCGATAGCCGAAGGCCTGGCCCAACGCATCGCAGAGGGTGATGTCCCTGAGTCTTTGCAAAACAAGGAGCTTGTTTTACTGGATCTTGGGCTTTTGGTTGCAGGCACCAAGTTTCGCGGTGAGTTTGAAGAACGATTAAAAGCGGTAATCAGAGATGTAGAGAAGTCAAACGGGCAGACTATCCTTTTTATAGATGAGATACACACAATAGTGGGAGCAGGCTCGGCCCAAGATTCTTTAGATGCTGCAAATATGCTGAAGCCGGCTTTAGCAAGAGGAGACCTTCGTATTGTCGGAGCGACGACTTTGTCCGAATACCAGAAAAGCATAGAGAAAGACCCCGCGCTCACGCGTCGTTTTCAGCCTGTAATGGTGCAAGAACCTTCTGAAAAAGACACCATAGCCATTTTACGCGGACTGAAAGAGAAATATGAGATTTACCATGGCGTTCGCATTACTGATGAGGCGATTGTATCGGCTGTCTCACTTTCCAGCAGATACATAACGGACAGATTTTTGCCGGACAAGGCTGTGGATTTGATGGACGAGGCGTCAAGCGCTTTGCGTTTGTCACTTGAGAGTAAGCCGGAGCGTCTTGAGGATGCTCACAGACAAGTAATGCGTCTTGAGATAGAGCGTGAAGCCCTTAAAAAAGATATAAAAAGCGGAGAGAGTAAAGCAAAATCGCGCCTAAAGAAGATAGATAAAGAAATATCAGAGCTTAAAGACAGCGTGAAAGATTTGCAAGCTCGTTGGCAAACGGAAAAAAATATCATAGATAAGATACGCAAAGCCAAAATAGCCATAGAAAACCTGCAAAATGAAGCCGGCCGAATCCAAGAAGACGGAGACCTGTCACGCGCCGCCGAGATTCGTTATGTGGAGATTCCCGCAAAGGAATTTGAAATCAAAAAAGAAAATGAGAGACTTGCGCGCTTGCAAAAAGGCAGGAGAGTTCTCAGGGAAGAAATAACAGAAGATGACATAGCCGATATTGTCTCAAGATGGACAGGTATACCCGTCAGTAAGATGTTGGCCGATGAGTTTGATAAATTGGCAAATATGGAAGAAGTCTTGAAAGAGAAGATAGTGGGACAAGATGAGGCGGTCTCAAAAGTGGCAAACGCTCTAAGACGAGCGCGCGCCGGCGTCTCAGATCCTAACAAGCCGATAGCCTCTTTCTTGTTGCTTGGACCTACAGGCGTGGGTAAAACAGAGCTAACCCGACAGCTTGCGTCTTTCATGTTTAATGATGAAGAAGCATTGATTAGAGTTGATATGTCTGAGTTTATGGAAAAGCACGCGGTGTCAAAGATGATAGGCTCACCTCCCGGTTATGTTGGGCATGAGGAAGGAGGATCTCTGACAGAGCAGGTAAGAAGGCGTCCGTATAGTGTGATTCTTTTTGATGAGGTTGAGAAAGCTCACCCGGAGATATTCAATGTCTTGTTGCAGGTTTTGGACACGGGTAAGCTGAAGGATGCCAAAGGTCGTGAGGTAAACTTTAGAAACACCATTATAATACTTACAAGCAATATTGGCGCAAAATACATCAACAACATGACACAGATTGGCTTTTCTAAAACTGATGATGAGAAAGAAGACTACGAGAACATAAAAGGTAAAGTCATGAAGTCATTGAAAGATTACTTTAAGCCGGAGTTTCTCAACAGGCTGGATGAGATTGTATTGTTTGATGTTTTGTCAAAGCAAGATATCAGCAAAATAGTTGACATTCAAATCAAACTGCTGAAAGAACGCATGCTGAACAATGGAGTCAAGCTTACTGTCAAGAAAGATCTGTTAAAGAAACTGGCTGAGGAAGCTTATGACCCGCGTTATGGTGTCAGGCCATTGAAGAGGTTGATGGAAGACAAAGTTACAACTCCTGTTGCCAACTTCATTATACGGGAAAAATTGCACGGGGACATGAGCTTGTCAGTCGGATTGAACAAGGATGGAGAAACTGTTGTTACAACACGCAAAAGAAAACGCTCACAAGCAAAAAGTCTGGGTCAAGAGCTGCATATAGCATAACTTTTCTCTGGACAATCATATAAATACCTGTATAATAGCCACCAATGCGTCGGTGGCGGAGTGGTCAAACGCGACGGACTGTAAATCCGTTGGCAATTGCCTACGCAGGTTCGAATCCTGCCCGGCGCACAAAAGCCCGCACAAGCGGGCTTTTTGCGTTGGGAACAAAGCAAACTGCTTTGCTTTGTGTCAGGATTCGAAAAGAGCGAGCATATCCGAGTGAGCTTGCGATACGAGGATGCGAGCGTCGGGCTCGCGACTCAATAAAACAAG
>CAYPCF010000004.1:0-25737 GCA_964409155.1 uncultured Candidatus Saccharibacteria bacterium
CCTGCACGCATTCCCAGTATCTACCACCTGCACATAAACCGTATCATCCGGAGCGCAGTTTAACAGTTGTCCGTGGATTTGTTCAGTACTCGGAAGATGGGGGAACGCTCTACTGTTGTTTGTTGTAGCAAAAGAAATGTTGTATGTGACCAATGTAAAAATAAAGATTGATGACATTAAGAAATACCCTTTTTTCATACTTTTACATTATAACATAATATGATTTAGTTTTTATAAAAAACATTGACAAATTAGATTATATATGATATATATGTAACATGTTTGAAAAAGCAAAAGAACATATCGGGGTGTATGGCATTGCTGTGATGACATTGCTAGCTATGAGTAGCCATGCAATAGCCGGGCAAGGCGACCCGCATAAAATAACGGATAGCTACAGTATGTCCGATATGCTTCAAGACAATATAAAGAGAGTTTCTTCTGATATGTTGAATGCGGCAATACGCGCTTGTGTAGGTGATTTAAATAATCCCAACTATGACAACATGAGTATGATTGCACAATACCATAAAACAGTAAATTTGGGCGCGCCTTCAAACTTCTACATGCAATTATCAGCTACAATAAAAATGCGCAAACAACAAGTGCGATTGGACAATGTCAAGGTGAAATACGCTTGTGAAAGCAACAAGGGTGTTGCATACGACCTCAGCAGTAGTGAAAACCCCGCAAGTAATATTGCCGGTAGGCTAATGCAAAGGTATGCACTAAGTGTTGCTATGCAAAAACGCAGAATCATGACGCGACTAAAACCTACTCAAAGACAAATTAGAGTTGTCTTTAATGTAGATTTTCCTAAAAGCAAAACGGATATTAATAAAGGATTCAGGCCCCAGACAAACATAATATCTGTGATTGATCATATAAAAAATATAAAATCCCTTAAAACTGTCAGTGGGAAAAGCCTTAAAACTGGTCTTGTGGGCGCACAAATGACATGCCAAACAGGAAGGCGCTATACAGATTTGGAAGGTCATTTTAAACCGGAACGCAGATCAGATACTCCATGGAGTATTGATTTATCTGACATTCACAGTTTACCATATGATAAAAAGGCGGGCATTATTCAGACTTTTCAAAAGCCAGATAAAGCATGTCTTGCAGTAATTAAAGCGGGGCTGGACCCATATAATGGTAATTAAATAATTCTGAGTTTATTAATTATTAATAAATAAAAAATGAGTATGGATAAAATGAAAATACATGCCAGTTTAGTTGGTTTACTAGCTTTATTAACACTTGCAAATGTAGCGTCTGCACAAGAAAAACCTGAAAGCGAAGCGCCAGCTGATAAGATTGCAGTTGAGTCCATCATAGTCGGTGATACTGTGTGTGCAGATATAAGTAGGAAACAAACTACCTTCTGTATAGTTATACAAGAGGACGGGCAAACAAAAGTGGTGCCGATAGAGAAAATGTATATTGACAGGTTGAAAAGACTCCAAAAAAACAACACTAAACAATAATCACAATCAAGACTTTATCACAGCAAGGAAGCTGGCGCGCCAAAGGCGCGCCGGTTTTGATTTGGACCATGAAAAGCTGTGCTTTTTTGCAAAGCGGCAGGAGTCGGATCGAGACCTCGAGACAGTGCCTCGCCACAATCCTTAGGAGGGTGTCGCTTTGGACCATGAAAAGCTGTGCTTTTTTGCAAAGCGGAGGAGGAGGGATTCGAACCCTCGAGGCAGTTGCCCGCCTACATCCTTAGCAGGGATGCGCTTTCGACCACTCAGCCACTCCTCCGCTTTGAAAAAAAGCTTATTTATCAAAAGACTCTAAATATCGGCATACTTTGCAGGAAGCTTGTTCGTCTTTTTGTCCACACAACAGATACATGATCTTGCTGTTTTCTGTGCTCTGCAAAATCACACGACGCACCTGCGCCGCCATGCTATATTAGCAGAAAAAGTCAACGAAATCAAAGTGGCTGTGACTTTTTTGCGCTTTTATCTTATCTCAAAACGCACAGTCACTGTAGATGTGATTTTATTCTCCCCAGTTGGTATGTCAGGCTCTGGCACAGAAGTTCCTTCGTCCATCGAAGCATCAAGCTTCATACTGCGAGCCATATATATCGGCTGAGGTCTGTCATACGAAGACTCAGAAAAGCCGACAACGCGAATGATATCTACACCAAGCTGTTTTGCCAAAGCTTTGGCTTTCTCTTTTGCGTCCTTGATTGCCATTGCGCGAGCCTTAGCTTTAAGAGAATCAGGATTGTCTATCTTGAAACTCAAAGATCCAACACGACTTGCCCCTAATGCTGACATTTGCGCTAAAAGCTTGCCTGCTTTTTCAATATCTCTGACTTTCACAGTTATGGTTTGAGAAGCGACATATCCGTCTTGTTTGCGCTTATTATTATTCCAATAATATTCAGGTGACAGATTGAAAGAGGTTGTTTTAATATCTTTCTCTGCGACGCCTTGTTCTTTTAAGTATTTTGTAATTTTATTAACCTTGTCCGTTGCCTTGCTTTGAGCTTTCGCCTGATCTTTGTCCTTCTCTTTGACGGTAACCGAGAAACTTGCAATGTCCGGCTTGGCAGTCACCTCCCCTTTACCGGTCATAGAGATTGTATTTGATGCCGATACACCGGCTCCAACAAAACGATACTGTTGATAAGTCAGCAGCGTCTGCGTCAACAAAAACAATGCCAACACAGCTAATACAATCACGAGTAGATATCTAATAAATTTGTCTTGTAATATATTCATAAAGATTTATTTTTACTTATAATAATCCGCTCGTATTATAACATGCCAAATTAATTTTTCTTCCCTGAAGCCTCCTGTTTACCACCTCTTGGCAAGCTGACACTTTTGTAATCAGGGTATGCTCCCGTGACATATGCGCTGTTTTCTTTGATTAACTGCTGAAAGAAGACTCTCATGGCATGAGATGCGCTGCCTGTCTCATGAGCATCTCCTTTTGACAACATGGCGGCGAATGCAAAGCGCGGATTTTTATAAGGCCAAAACCCTATTACCCAGGAGTTCTTCCGCTCATTATGCGCACCTGTCTGAGCGGTTCCGGTCTTGGCGGCGAGTTGTATACCGGGTAATTTTAATGGTCTGGCAGTTCCGATGTTTACTGCCATTCTCATACCGTCATGTATCACATTTATATCTTTTTCTTTTAGCTTCAAATTGAGTTTGCTAACATTTTTGCCTTTTAGAAATGTGGGGGTCATCAACTCTCCTCCGTTTGCAATCGCCGAGACATAACGCGCCGCTTGTAAGACTGTAATTAAGAAACCATATTGACCGATAGCTGTGTGATATGTATCGCCTATATTCCAAGGCGCAGCAAAGACTTCTCTTTTCCACGACGGACTTGGAACCACACCTGCCGCTTCAGACGGCAACTCTATGCCCGTCTTTTCTCCAAAGCCGAACAGACGCGCATATTTAATCAGACGAGCAATACCCAAACCGGGCTGCTCTTTATATCCGCCCCCGACGATATAGAAATACTCGTCAGAAGAATGCGCTATGGCTTCTTTCATGTTAATCCATCCATGCGCGCGCCAGTCTTTGAAGATTGTGGGTTTGTCCGGATGATACGGATTTGGAAGCTTAAGCGCGCCTGTGGACAATAATTTTTTGTTCGGGTTTATGATATGTTCTGACAAAGCGGCCAGTGCCACAAATGGCTTTACTATTGAGCCCGGCGCATATGTGCCATGAGCGGCTCGGTTGAGCAACGGCTGATCCTTACGCCTTAGAGTTTCTTTGATGTATTTGCTGTCTCTGCTTGTTATCTTGTTGAGGTCAAACTCAGGCACTGATACCATGGCTATCACTTCACCTGTTTTGACATCCATAATCACTGCAGCGCCTTCTTTAAATGAAACTGTTGGCAAATAGGACGACAACGCATGATACAACTTATCATTTAAACGTGCATCTATAGATAGCATAACGCGCCTACCATTTTCCGGCTCCAGTATCCGACCGGTACTAACTGTCTTGCCTGAAGCGTCCTTCTCTACCAACTCTTCTCCATTTTTGCCATTTAAAACATCATTAAAAAACTCTTCTATGCCCCCTACGCCTTTGTATGTCTTGCGCCAGAGATGCTTGTTGGAATCGGTTTGCGGATACACCACATAGCCCAAAATATGCGCAAGCCCTTTATATTTGTCTGTGTATATACGCCTGTAAACATCCAAAGAGCCGTGAGTAGTCTGTAATGTCTCTAATGATTCACCATTGCTTGCAAGCAACTCACCATATCTGTCTTTAATAACGCCACGCTTAGCGAAGATGACGCGCTTCTCAATGCTGTTATCTTGAGATATTTTTGCGTATTTAGCGCCATGGATAACTTGCAGGTCAAACAGTCTGTAAGAGAAGATCAAAACGGTAAAAAAAGCCAACGCGAGCAAAAACCATAGATTCCCGGAAGATATCTTTGATGTGAATTTGCCCTCAAGCCGGTTTTTGTCCATCTCAGACAAATTTAATACATCTGTCAATACATCATCCACATCAAGCGGAACTTTTGTTTTCTTTTTAGTAAATGTTTTGCGTTGCATTAACGCCATTATACAAGAAAAGAGCTGTAACTACCACAAAAATTTACGCTTTATATAACCGGACGATAAATACACCGCAAGAATCAATAAAGATGCCGGAAGTATATAAACACCGTGATACGGATCCCAAAACGCCAAGTCATACAAAAACGCCAACAAGATCAAAGCCCACGGCGCGCGAACAAGCGACAGTAATACTGCAATGAGCATAAAAGCACTCAAATACCCTGAAAATAATAAGGCGGCAGCCGCCCCTTGCGCAAAAAAGAAAACCTGCCGTAAAATCATATGCGTTTTAATATTAAATAGTCAAGGTTGTCCAAATTAACATCCACTGACGCATGCAATGTAATGTATGGACTTTGCTCTGAGCTCTTCACAGATCTTACACGCGCAATCGGTATGCCCATGTAATATATGGGCGCGTCTTTTTTAATCTTAAAGTCTTTGTTGACTTGCGCAACAAATGCTCCATATCCTTTACCTTGCAGTGTTATCTTTTGTTTTGTATCATCTGACTTGATGATAAATGCCGGAATCTTACGACCGCGCGCCGACAACAAAAATGATTCTGTAGGCTGTTTTTCGCTATCGCCAATATTCATATCTGCTACAACATAGCCATTATTAGACAAGAGCAGATATCTACCCGGTTTTAAGTCTCCCGTGGTTTTGACGCTAAGCGTATCTACACGCGGTAAAAGTGAAGGATATAATCTGAGTATCACTTGCCCTTTGTCTTTGTCGTGATTGTCAAAATACACGCCCAATTCTTTCAAGTCTGCCCTGAGGTATAGATTTTCAAGTTTTATAGCTTGCAAATGCGCTATTTCTTTCTTTAAGAGTTCATTTTCAGACATCAAAGCGCGTTTAGAAGTGAAAAAATCTATATTTGGCGCATAAGACTCCGCCAACAAAGCAATCTCTTGCAAACGCAAAGAGGCTCCGTTCCTTAAATCCGAAAACTTAAAATAAAACAACAAGCCAAGTAAGAAAATAAACAATATGGACAAAATGCGTTTCATAGCTACAATATTTCCTCTACATGGATGGCAAAATATCTTGCCCTTGCGTAATCAACACAGCTTTATATTTGTCAAGGTCATCAAGCACCGCGCCGGCACCCCTTACAACGGCTGTGAGCGGCTCTTGGGCGACTCTGGTTCTAACACCGAGCTTCTTCTCTATCATCTTGTCTATCCCGGGTATTTGCGCACCGCCACCACAGACATAAATTCCGCGTTTGTAAATATCTGCGACAATCTCGGGGGGTGTGGTCTCCAACACTTCTTTGCTGGCTTCAACCAAACGCTCTATGGAAGGCAAGACCGCATCTCTGATATCTGTATCTGTAAGTATAATCTCTCGCGGCAAACCGCTGACCAAATCCCTACCTCTTACGGTAGTGCTAATCTCACCGGATTCATCCTCCCTCACGGATGCGACCTGAAGCTTGATTTCCTCAGCCGTTTTATCACCTATAAGAATTCTAAATTCTTGCCTTACATAGTCTTTAATATTTTCGTTAAGCTTGTCACCCGCAACACGCACATTCCTGGCATTGACCAGTCCGCCGAGAGAGACAACTCCAATGTCGGTAGTCCCCCCACCAATATCTACCACCATTGACCCTGTAGGCTCATGAATCGGCAAGCCGATGCCTATCGCCGCCGCCATGGGCTCCTCTATAATAAACACTTCCCTTGCACCCGCAGATTTTGCCGCATCTTGCACAGCGCGAACTTCAACATTTGTGATGCCACTTGGAACACCTACCACAACGCGCGGACCAAAAAGTTTACTGGAGTCATCCTGCGCTTTTCTTATAAGATAGGAAAGCATTTCTTCCGTAGTTTCATAATCCGAGATTACCCCGTCTATCAAAGGCTGTATGGCTTCTATATGCTCAGGGGTTCTGCCTAACATTGCTTTTGCCTCAGAGCCAACGGCTACCACTTGTTCTGTCTTGCGGTTTATGGCCACTATGGACGGCTCATTTATAACAATGCCCTTGCCTCGCACATACACCAAAGTGTTAGCGGTGCCGAGGTCTATCCCCACATCATTTGCAAAAAAGGAACTTATCTTCTTTTTTACCTTGTCCGAAATGCGAGATGTGTCTATTTTAAACTTTTTCATATGCTTTTTTCAGATAATTTATCAGCTCTTGACGATCTAAAATCAAACGCTCTCCCGAGCTGCGTTCGGTGAGCTCATAGCCACCCGCGCTTTGCGCTTTTTCCGATACAACCACTCTGTAAGGCATGCCCATCAAGTCCGCATCTTTTAGTTTTGCTCCGGCTTGCTCGTCTCGATCATCAAACAAGACATCAAACCCTGCATCCTGTAATGCGAGATACAACTCTTTGCTTTCTTCATCTTTGCCCAATGATAACAACTGCAGATCATAAGGCGCTACATTCTTTGGCAGAACAATCCCTTTATCATCAGAAAATAATTCAACCATGACGCCGAGCAGACGCGCAGGGCCTATGCCGTAGGAGCCCATGATGACCGGTTTTTTATTACCGGATTCATCGGAAAAGTAAAGGGCCAAAGGTTCTGAAAAGCGGGTCCCAAGAGAAAATATGTTTCCAACTTCCGATGCTTTCTCTTTACGCAATGACGCTTTGTCAACACCCAGATCTTCCAGCACCTCATCTGTAAATACTTCTTCGTTAATTGCCAGCCCTTTTTCATCGTCTATATATATGATATCTTCACCAACTTCCGTTACCGTCTGAAACTCATGCGAATATTTGGCAAAGACCCCACCTGAGGCAAAAGTTTTATACGTCACATCTCCTATGCCTAAAGCGTCAAAAATGCGAGTGTATGAAGATGCCACTTCTTCATAAATCTTTTCATGCTCTTGCTGTGAGGAAGCGAAAGAATATAAATCTTTCATTATGAATTCTCGTGTCCTCATAATGCCGGATTTAGCTCTTACCTCATTGCGGAATTTTCTTTGAAATTGATACGCAAGAACAGGCAAATCTTTATAAGATGATATATATTGCTTCATCATTGCGGTAAACGGCTCTTCGTGTGTAAAACCAAGACCCAGCTTACCGCCCACTTGAAGCTCTGTCTTGAACCATACATCCACTTTTTCATCGTCCCATCTGTCTGTTGCCTCCCACAATGATTTATTTTGCAAGGCGGACATCTGCATCTCCACTCCGCCTATTGCATTCATTTCATCTCTTATGATAGATATGATTTTGTGCAACGCTTTGTATCCCAAAGGCAAAAAATCATACACACCGGCCATTTCTTTATGTATATATCCGGCTCTTATCAACAGTTGCGCATTTTTTGATTCTTCATCTTTGGGCGCTTCTTTGCGTGTTTTGGTAAAAAGTTTACTCATTCTCATACATGGCTATCATAACAAAAAAGCCTCTCTTTTCCAAATCGTCTACACAGATTTGCTTCCGGCAACTAAGGTAGCCTAAGAATGCAGGAGTCTGGCAATGTCGTGATAAGTGATAAGCAACATCAACAAAATCAACATGACAAACCCGACAATATTTAAACCATTTTCCAACCATGCGGGCGCTTTCTTGGCAAATATCCATTCATATATTACAAAAACTATTCTTCCCCCATCTAAAGCGGGCACAGGCAAAAGGTTTATCACCGCCAAGTTGACAGATATCAGTGCCATAAAATACAAAAGATAAACAAATCCAACCGAAGCCGCCTGTCCCACCATAGAGGCGATACCGACAGGACCTGCCACATGAGACAAATCCATGTGAAGTGTCAGGGTATTCTTTACAAGCATGGCAAGACCTTTAAGCACATCCCAACTGACAGACAGCGAGCTTTTAAACCCAAGCCAAAGCGATTCAATAACTCCAAAACTTTTGTTGCTAACAAGAGTCATCTCCACACCTACCGCGCCGGAAGACGGGCTACTGTCCAAGATGCCTTGCGCCGGAGTGATTTTAAGCAACTCCTCTTTGCCGTCTTTGGTTTTAATTTTGAAACTAAGACTCTCTCCCGTATGTTTTGCTATAAAAGAGGCGACAAAATCAGGAGACATGAGCTTTGGCCTAATCTTTACAGAAGAGGACAAATACAAATCCTCCAGAATATCTCCTTGTTTGATACCTGCAATTTGCGCCGGAGAGCCGACTTTGGTATCCGTTACAACTATACGCGCATTTTCTACATAGTTTTTATCCCAAAAAAGAGGCATCCCGGAGTAAAAAACAAAGGCAAACAAAAACCAACCTAACAAAAAATTAAAAAAAGCCCCGGCAAATAAAATTAAAATTTTTTGATATGGTTTTTTGTATTCAAAAGATACTTGTTTCTCTTCTTTGCTTAACCGCTCCTTTGATTGGTTTTCTCCAAAGAGTCTTACAAATCCACCGAAAGGAAGCCAATTTAGCGTATATTCAGTCCCTGCAAACTTTGCCAACTTCATTGCTTTTGGTGGATAGCCTATGCCAAACTCATCAACACGCACACCGAAAATCTTGGCAAAAATAAAGTGCCCTAACTCGTGAATCAGGATCAGCACAACCAAAACAGCTACAAAAATCAATATAGTCATAATGTCAATTCTAACACAACGGCCGGCACATTGTAAACTACAGCACCGGCAATACAAGACAATCTGCAAAAACCTATCCTTCTAAAATCTCTTTCTCTTTATCTTCAAACATTCGCTCCAATTGTTCATTGGCCTCTTTAACCAAACGCTCCATCTCTTCTTTCGCGCTGTATTTTTCATCTTCTGTAATCTCTCCGCTTTGTTCTTTCTGCTGGATATCATTCCAAACTTCATCTCGCTCCCTTCTTACTGATACCCGAGCTTCTTCAAGTTTACCCTTTGCCATCTTGACAAGCTCCTGCCTGCGCTCCCCTGTCAACTCAGGAAATACAATGCGAAGGCCTTGCTCGTCCACCATAATGCTAAGTCCGAGATTCGCATCGGTTATCGCGCGCTCCATTTCCTTTACCGATGATAGATCAAACGGCAAGACTCTGAGTGTCCGCGCATCTTCAACGGAAATGTTTGCCATTTGATTCAACGGAGTCATTACCCCATAGTTCTCGGCTTTGATACCATCTAAGATTGCCGGCGTAGCTCTGCCGGTGCGCACTGTTTTGAGTTCTTTCTCAAGCCAGGATTTTACCTCCTCTAAAGCATCCTTGAAGTTATTAAAATCGTAATTCATAAGTTTTTTGTATTAATTAATATACTTTTATTTTAGCTTGATTTTAGTCAAAAGCAAGACTTTCTATGAGAGCTTTAATGGGCTGAGCGGATAAATGATACGCCTTGCGTATCAAGATGATTTTCTTTAAGAGTTTGTTGTGTTTGCCCGACTCTGACTCTGTAGCTCTTTCCAAATCATCTATAAACTGCATCACAGACAGTTTTGTATCATCCTTTTTCATAATCTTGGCAATAAGCTCTAAGCGTTCGGCCGCGTCAGAGGACAAAAACATCAAAGCTTCTTTGGAGATCTCGTTATCTGCCGACTTAGCTGTAACTTCAAAAAAGCGCGAACGCAAAGTCGGCAAAAGTATTTTAATATTTGGTGTTATGAGAAAAACAACATTTCTCGGCGGTAATTCTTCAAAGACTTTAAGTAGAGCGTTTTGCGCTTCCACCCCCATGCTGTTGAAAAATATTATGTGATATGCTTGGCTATCTTGCGCGCGCATGCTCAAAGTGGAAGCCAAGTCTCTCGCATCGTCTATGCTCAACTGATCAAAGCTCATGTTGTATAACTCGCCCGCCAGCTCCGGCAATAGAGCTTCTTTTAGCAGTAGCTTTCTTGCAGAGTCAAGGTCTGAGGCTTCTAACAGATACGCATTGTGCTTCATAGTTTTCTGCATCAGTTTTTGCTTATGATAGCTTTTTTGTACGCATCAAGATGCCTTAGAGCGACCCCGGTTCCTTTTGCGACAGAGTATAAAGCGTCATCAGCCAAAGCGGCTTTCACTCCGGTTCGCCGGCGTATGAGGTCAGGTAGTTTGCGCAACTGGCTCGTTCCACCAGACATGATAATACCATTGTCTATAATATCAGAGGCGAGCTCGGGCGGTGTCTCCTGTAACACGGTCTTGATAGCGGCAATCATCTCCTTTAGCTCACGGCTGAGCGCGCGCACTATTTCGTTAGTGCTTACTTCTACAGAACGCGGCAAACCACTTATATAGTCTCGCCCTTTAACTGTCATTGTGAGTTCTTCTTCAAGTGGCATGGCGGATCCTATGTTGATTTTTATATCTTCCGCTGTTTTATCACCTATCGCCAAGTTGTAGTTCCTCTTTACATAGTCCACTATCGCTTGATCTATCTTGTTGCCGGCGACTTTAACTGATGTACTGGCTACGACTCCGCCCAATGATATGGCGGCCACATCTGTCGTTCCGCCCCCTATATCAACTATCATATGTCCTTGGGCCTCATGTATCGGTATCCCCGCTCCTATTGCAGCCAAAATCGGCTCTTTCATTACCTGAGCGCTTCTTGCCCCCGCCTTGAGCGCAGCCTCCAAGACGGCGCGCCGTTCAGTGGAAGTGATGCCGGCCGGCACAGAAATCAAAACATCGGGTTTTACAAAACTATAACGCGGAAGCGCTTTTTTCATATAATACCTGAGCATAACTTCCGTCACTTTGTAGTCGGCGATTACTCCGTCTTTCATCGGGCGGTATGCAACGATATCATCAGGTGTCCTGCCCAACATATCTTTTGCCTCATCTCCCACGGCAAGTATCTTGTTGTCTTGGACAGATACTGCCACAACTGACGGCTCTCGCAACACAACACCTTTTCCGGGCACATAAACAAGAGTATATGTGGTTCCCAAATCTATCCCCAACTTTGGCACCAGAGTGAACATGACTTTATTCTACACGGAAAGCCGGAAAAATCAAAATAGCATCCAAGTCCACCAAGGCTGCTTGATATCTTTTATGAGAAGATTTTGGTCATCTATCAAGAACTTAATCTCATATGAAACGGGTATGATGAACAAAAGTTTGCCGGTTTTTGACATGGACAGCTCAGCTTCGTGTCTTTCTTTGTCATGCCACAAGATTTTGGCGTTTTTGAACTTGCCAATCTTGCGAAGTCTGTCTTCAAAAGTGATTTTCTTGTCTTTCTGTTTAACCTTAATACCAACGGTAAAGCTTGCGCTATTTTCTGACAATCCGCTAGGATTCTCGTTTTGGAACTCCAAAAGATAAGAGCCGCTTTCTAAGGCCAAATGTTTTAAATCAAAACTAATATCAAACCACAGTTTCTGTTTATGCAGCGCATCATCCAGCCAGGTTTTCTTTAAAGCTATCGGTTTGCTCATCAAGACTGATTTGTTGACGGCCTCAAGTTTTACCAATCCGGCCGTAGCTTCAGAAGCTGTCCATCGTGTTTTTACGGCGGAGTCTATGTATCCATGTATCTCTATTTTGTCTTTAAAAATGTCGCCGTTTTTTATATTCAAATGAATCCCACCGTCATCATAAGCCGGCAGTAAGTCTTTGTCGTTTTGGTCAGCGCTTGTTGCAATACTGTAGTTGGACAAACTGTCATCTATAATCTCATAAGCTTCATCTGATTTTGGCTTTTCTGTAAAACGCACAGGGTTAATCTCTCCCGCCTCATCCATTGGCACAGGTGGCTCTTTGAAAGATTTTGGGGCCTGTGTTGTCTGTCCGGACTCTCCTGCATCAGGGTTGTGGAAAAATGCTTTGCAGTATGCATCTTTCATATGACCATCATCACAATAACGCTTTGTGCACAAAGGAACCGCTCCAAATGAACTGCGCGAACAATTATTGCAACCGTCAAACCACGCCTTGCAGTTAGGCCCTATTATCCCGGACTGAGCCCTTGCCAATCCGAAAAACAAAATCAATACAAAAGTGAAGATAAATGAAAGTTTCTTGAACATAGCTTAATTATAGCATAGCTCTTATACCCTTTTTATATCTAAACCTATGGTTTCCAGCCGCTGTTCAATGTCCGCATAACCCCTGTCTATGTGAAAAACATTCTCTATTTTGGAGTCTCCTTCTGCGCTTGCCGCCGCTATTATATAGGCAAGTCCTGCGCGAATATCTATGCTTCTCAAGGTTCTGCCATGTAAGAGTCGCGGACCTTTCACAAGTATGTTCCTTGTGTCAAGCTGAACTATATCTGCGCCCATAAGACGCAGAGAATCAACATATCCGAATCTGTCTGCAAAAATAGACTCAAATACAAACGCCTCCCCTGATATTTGCGTCATCGCAGCTACGGTCGGCGCCTGCATATCAGTCGGGAAACCGGGGTATTCATGAGTTGCAAAATCTCGCATTTGCAACTCTGATGAATCCGGGTTGTCTTTGATACGGACATGACTCTTCCCTATTTCAAAATTTAGTCCGATATATGAGTAATACTCCAACACGGCCTCCATTTCCTGAGGCAAGCAGTTTTCTATGTAAATGTCTTTCCCCACTACCGCCGCCAAAGCCATAAAACTGCCGGCTTCTATACGATCAGGCGGCACCGTGTATGAATGTTTTGCTTGTAAAGGACGACCGGAGTTGCCTTTTATGGTAATGGTGCTGGTGCCGGCGCCGACTATGTCGGCGCCGGCCTCATTTAGAAACTCCGCCAAATGCACAATCTCCGGCTCCATAGCCGCATTTTTCAACACCACTTCTCCTTCTGCCAAAGTCGCCGCCATCATTGCTGACTCTGTGGCGGTAACACTCTGCTTTCTAAAAAATATCTCAGCCCCTTTTAAGCCGTCTTTGGCGCTTATCTTTATTTGCTCGTTTTCTTCTTGCGCTAAAGCCCCCATCTTCTCAAAACTCTCCAAAAACAAATCAACCGGACGCAGACCTATCTTGTCTCCACCGGGGAAAGGAAAGGATACTTTGCCCAGCCTTGCCAAGACAGGACCCGACAACACTACTGAGCTGCGAAGTTTCCTTGCCACATCAAAATCAAGCTCACATGACAAATCTTTTGACACAGACAGTCTGATGGTAGAGTTTTCCACATCGTATTCTGAATCTATTCCCATTCCGGATAAAATTTCAAGCATCCATTTTACATCCAAAAGCTCGGGGACATTTTCCACCAACAACTCTCCCTCAAACAAAAACGCCGCCGCCAGAATCTTCAGCACCGCATTTTTTGCTCCGTTTACACTTAACTTGCCTTCTAACACTCTTTTGTGAGCCAGCCCTTTTATATACAAAGCATCATCTTGCATTGGCTAAGATTATACCATGCCTTTACCATAGCACAATTGCCCACAACAGTTTTTTAGCGTAAAATACAGCCATGTATCTTATAGAAGTCAGCCCGCTTAAAAACATAAAAAGATTCCGCAGTTTAAGTTATTTCTCGCGCTACGATTTTAAACCCGGAGATATAGTATCAGTGCCGTTTAGAAACAGAGAAATCTTGGCGATGGTAATTGCAAACAAAAGTCTAAAATCAGTCAAAACCGATGTCAAAAACGGCGACTTCATGCCTCGCAAAATAAAAAAACAGGAACCTGTGAAACTAAGTACGGAAGCTTTCGTGCAAGCGGTGCTGAATACTGCCAAATACCTTGCGGGACCTTCAGGTCAGGTATTTTCACAAGCCGTTCCAAGCGCGCTACTGAAATACAAAGACCGCATAAAAATAGAGAGCACAAAGCATAAAAGTCGCAAGAGTGAGGACAGGATTTTCAGACAACTGCTTGTCGGTTTTGAACAAGAACGCATAGAAGACTACAAGGCGCTGTGCCGCAGACAGTTGGCGCTTGGGAAAGATACAATCATAATCACAGAGAACATGCAGACTGCGCGCAAAATACACGCCAAATTGTCGGTGGGTATAGCCTCCATGATTAGTCTCTTTGATACAGAGAAAACTCCTCTTCAAATCGTAAAACAATTACAAAATATTGCAGATAAAAAAGGCGCCAAAGTCATTATCGGCACATCTTTTGCCTTAGCGACTCCAAGTCAAAATCTGGGAATGATTATCATAGAGCAAGAATCATCTACAGCATTCCGCCGTATGGCATACCCTAACACCGACATGCGCATACTTGCCGAGTATCTTGCAAAAGAGCACAATGCCGACATAGTATATTCAGACGCTTTCTTGAGTCTTAGAAACTACATGTATCTTTACAAAGAAGAAGCGCATGTTATTGGTAACTTAGCAAAACGCATACGGAAACCAACGCGTCTGCGCTTGATAGATTTGAGCAAGGAACTGCAATACTCAAAAGACTATAAGCTTTCATACCCGATGGTTTCACGACAAATAATTGGAGAGATGACACATTTTTTAAATCAAAACTCAAAAGTATTTATCCATGTTCCCAAAAAAGGTATCGCCGGACAAACTGTCTGCAACGATTGCGCTTTCGTGCTACATTGCCCAAAGTGTAAGGCTAATCTAAAACTAAAAACTGACCGGAAAGAGCAGAAGACTCGCTTTTTCTGCGCGCGTTGCGGCTACAGTAAACGCAGTGATATAAACTGTCCGAAATGCAACAGTTGGCGTCTTGTTCCATTGGGAGTAGGGATTGAAAGCGTCCACAATTACATAAAAGATAAGTTTCAAGGACTTAAAATATTTACAGTATATCAAGATGAAAATATAAAAGAAAAAACAATCCAAGAAAACATGGAAGAGTTTCTAAAAGACGATACCCCGGCGATATTACTCGGCACAAACAAAGCGCTTCAATACTTACCGGAAGATTCTGTAGAATACGCAGCTTCACTTTCTCCAGATAGCTTATTTTCCATACCGGACTTTGAGATAGAAGAAAAAGTGTTTGCAACTTTAACAAAAATAGTTGAGAAAACAAAAGAAAGATTTGACATACAAGCAAAAGACCCCGACAACAAAACCATTAATCTTTTTGTCAAAAAAGATGCTCACAGATTCATAAAAAGAGAATTGACCTTGCGAGAAAAGCTTATGTGGCCACCTTATGTTGTATTGCTTAAAGTGGTCGCACATGGAAGCAAGAAAGAAGTGATAGAAAATATGCAGAAATTCATAGAATTATTTGCAGAATACAAACCGAGAATATTCCGTGATTTTATACAAATAGACGACAAAACAGTTGAATTGCCGTCTTTGATACGCATACCTTATGAGTTATGGCCGGACAATGTAGAAGACTTACATGAAAAACTCTCTCTTCTACCACAGAGTTTTTCAATACATGTCAACCCCGAGGAAAGATTCTAAAAGCTATGTTATTTTTTAAGAGGCATCCCGATGGAACGCAAGTATTCCAGCGCCTCTTCTTTAGTCTTAGCTGTTGTTACGATAGTAACCCCAATACCAAAAACATTTCTTAACTCCTCATCTGATGTCTCCGGAAAAATCGTATGCTCCTTAATACCTATTGTAAAGTTACCTTGTTCGTCCACAGCATCCTGAGACAAACCGCGAAAGTCACGAGTTCGCGGCAAAGCAACATGTATTAGTTTATCTACAAAATTATAAGCCCTTTCTCCACGCAATGTAACCTGATAACCTATAACCTGTCCTTCGCGCAACTTGAAAGTGGCTATTGACTTGCGCGCTTTATTATATTTTGGATGCTGGCCCGTAATTCTGGCAAGTCTGTCCACTACAATATCTTTTTTGTTTGGGTCTTTGAAAGATCCTACTCCGGCAGCAACAACAACCTTCTGTATTTTCGGAGATTGCATCACAGATTTATATGCAAACTTCTCCTTAAACTTATCAAACAACCCTTTCTCTATTTCTTTTACTGGTGTAAACATAAGCTATTTATTTAATTTCTGCGCCACTTTTTGCAGCTACACGCACTTTCTTGTCTTTTTTCATCTCAAAACGAACGCGTGTAGGCTTGCCTGTCTTTGGATCTTTTAATTGCACATTTGATATGTGAAGCGGCATAGGCTTTTCTATGATTTGGCCTGATTTTCCACTTGTCTGCGGTTTGATATGCTTTTTGACCAAGTTCAAACCGTCCAAAAGAACCTTCTCGCTCTTTCTCAAAACCTTTAAAACTTTGGCTTCTTTGCCTTTTTCTTTGCCGGCAATTACCACAACCGTGTCTCCTTTTTTAATCTTAAACTTTCTCATATGCAAATATATTATACAACTTCAGGTGCTAAAGACAGAATCTTCTGGAAGCCCTTCTCACCCAACTCACGTGGAACAGGGCCGAACACACGGGTAGCTTTAGGCTCTTTTTTCGCCTTGTCTATAACCACGACAGCATTTTCGTCAAATCTGATATACGAGCCGTCTTTTCTTCTGAAAGTTTTGCGTTGCCTTACAATTACCGCACGCAAGACATCTTTCTTTTTCACTTGTTTGCGTGGCTCGGCAGATTGCACTGACAAAACCACCTCATCACCTATCTGTGCATATCGCCTTTTTGACCCGCCAAGCACTTTGAAGACGCGTCCTATCTTTCCGCCTGAGTTGTCCACTATTTTTACCAATGTTTGAGCCTGAATCATATGCCTATTCTTTAGTTATTGCTTCTTTTAGAACTTTCAAAAGTTTGAATTTTTTCATTTTTGATATTGGTCTTGACTCTATTATCTCAACCGTGTCGCCTTCTTTTGCAAGACCTGACGCGTCGTGAACCAAATACTTCTTGACCCGTTTAACATATTTTTTATATTTGCGATCCTTCACAAAACGCGCAACCGCCACCTTGACAGTTTTGTCAGAAGACAACTTGACCACAGTTCCTTGCATCTTTTTCCCTCTGTTTGTGTTTGTCATATGCTATTTGTTATTAACTAATCTCATAGCGGTTGCTATTCTGGCTATGTCCTTTTTCAACTCACGGATAGCCTTGTCATCTCTTAATTTTGCCCCGGAAGCCTTGAAACGCAAGTCTTGCAGTTTAGCCTTCTTGTCGGCAAATTCCTTTTGTAAATCTGTAAATTTTTTCTTAAGCAATTTCTTCATACGCGTTATTTACGAGCTACTACTTTAGCTTTCATTGGCAATTTCATGGCAGCTTTCCTTAGAGCCTCTCGCGCCACCTCTTCGCTTGATGCCTCCACTTCAAAAATCACTCTTCCGGGCCTGACTTCCGATACATAGTGGTCCACATCACCTTTACCTTTACCCATGCCTACTTCTGCCGCTTTCTGTGTAATGGGACGATCTGTAAATACCCTGATCCATAGTTTGCCGGTCTTGCCTATGGTTCTTACTATTACTTTACGCGCCGCTTCCAGTTGATTTGCGGTAACGCGAGCGGGAGTCTGCGCTTTAAGACCAAAAGAACCAAAAGCTACAGTGATACCGCGCGTCTCAGGCGCATTCAATTTCCTTGGGTGCTTTCTCCCGGTTTGCCACTTCCTGAATTTTGTTTTTCTGGGTGAAAATAACATACACTATTTCTTATCAATTATATCTCCCTTGTATATCCAGACCTTAATTCCCAATACTCCTTGCGGAATCATTGCTCTTTCTCTTGCGAAATCAATATCCGCTCTAAAAGTCTGCAACGGCACTCTTCCTTTTCTAATCTCTTCTGTGCGCGCCATATCAGCGCCATTTAGACGGCCTGAGATTCTGATGCGAACCCCTTTAACATCTCTGTTTGCCATCACCTTTTCTACGGTGGATTTCATAACTCGCTTAAACGGCATTCTCTTTTGCAAATCATCTGCCACCATCAACGCAACTATCTGCGCATTGGTCTCAGGTTGTTTGATTTCTTTTACATCTACTTTTATTTCCGGCACTTTATCCACTTTTGTCTTTTTCAGCGCTTTTTGCAAGTTCTCCATTATCTTCTTCAACTCTTCGCCTGACCTTCCTATCACTAATCCCGGTCTTGAAGTCAGAAGTATGATACGCACAGCGTTATGAGCATTACGCTCAATCACCACATCACCGATATAATATGATCTGAGATTTTTTTTGACGAATTCTCGTATGGCAAAGTCTATTTTCAGATTATCTCTGGTGTCTTTTGAAGACTTTGGAAACCAGCGAGATTTCCAATCTCTGAGAATTCCTAACCTGTGTGCGTATGGGTGTGTTGTATGTGTCATATACTATTTATCTTTTTTATCCTTCTCTGCCAGTTCAATATATACATGGCTAAACCTTCTTCTGTAAGGTGTCGCCCTTCCAAAGGCGCGTGGCATCCAGCGTTTTAGGCGCATCCCTTCATCTACTCTAATCTCTTTTACCAGCAAGCGCTCTTGTGTAGCCATGTCTTTTATGTCAATACCGCCATTTGCCAGAGCTGAATTAATCAACGCCAAGATGGCCGGAGCTGACTTCTGATCCATAAAAGACAGAATTCTCCTTGCGTGGGCTACAGATTTGCCGCGGACAGACTTTGCGACAAGTCTCGCTTTTCTCGGTGATTGTTTAAAGTTTTTCAGTTTTGCCTTCATGGTATTTATTATTTAAAATCGGACTAACTTGACGCCTTTGCAGCTCTTGCCGCAGCTATCTCAGCCTCTCTTTTCTTTTGCTCCAACTCCTTTTGCATCTTACCACCGTGCCTATAGAAAGTCTTTGTTGGCGCAAACTCTCCAAGTCTATGCCCCACCATTTCTTCTGTTACAAACACATCTATGAATTTTCTCCCGTTGTGGACTTGAAAGGTAAAGCCGACGAACTCAGGAGCTATTTGACTGGCTCGCGCCCATGTCTTTATGGGACCGTCTTCCGGCTTACGATTTAACACTTTTTTGTAGAGTTTCTCATCTACAAAAGGTCCTTTTTTAATTGATCTTGTCATAACACTATAAAAAACGCCTCAAAGGCGTGGAGCTATGTTATCAAATTTTCTCAAATAGTCAAGCGCAAAAGCGCGCGGCTTAGCCGCGCGCTTTTTAAAAACCGGTTTTAGTATTTTAGTCTTTAGAGTCAGTCAGCTCGCGTCGCATCTTTGCCAAGTATCTTGCAGCTTCCTCTTTGCCTCCAAGACCAAAAGCAAGTCCGAAAGCTAAAGATAATGCTACCACAATACCGCCAACCAACATGTTAATTATCGCGACGCCAATGCCCAATTGCGACAATGCAAACAAGATACCAAATATCCATATTGCATATTTAGACAAATTCGCAATAAATCCTGCACTTGTAACCCCTGCTGCGCGAGATGAAGCAAGAACAATATCTTTGACTTTGTCCGCCACAAGGGCCACAATCATCAAAACAAGCGCTGCCACTATAATTCTTGGGATAAACGGCACAACTCCATTCCACATGAAGTTACTTACCTGAGTCAAATGCACCATCTCCAAAGAGATGGTAAAGAACACCAAAATGATGAACCATTTAACCAATCCGCCAAAAAGAGCCGGACTATTTAATTTGAAGCCCATGTTTTTGACAATATCATCTATTCCGGCGCTGTCCAACGCTTTGTCTAATTTAATTGCTTTGATTAGTTGCTCGGTCACGCGAGACAAAATCACCGCAATAACCCAACCCAAAGCGAAAACCAATATCGCCGCTATAACAGCGGGTATATATGACAAAACATTGACCCATACTTTCATGAGCGCACTGCCAAATGACATTGACCATTGATCTACATTTACCAACATATATTTTTATTTTAGCCAGCTATTATTATAAACAAACTGATAATCGACCTGCCCATATTATAACATGTCGGAATTTGCAGTTTTATCGTGACATCTTTAAGTCACGCCAATCACTTTTTAGATTATCTAAAGCTATGCGATAAGTTCCGTCTAAAACATCTCTGACCAATTTATCATACATGCTAAGACGATATTCAAATTCTGACTGACTAAGCTCAACATACGAGAGCTCCTTGCCAACATGAGCCTCAATCTCAGCTATGGCTTTTTTCAGGTTTGCGGTTTTGACCTTGTCGGCAACGATAAACAAATCCACCACTGCGTCTTCACTATGGGTAAACACACCTGACAAAAGCACCAATCTCAAAGACCCTGTCTTTTTAAGCAGAGCTAAGACTTCTTTGTCTGTCGCCGGATCTATCTGAAAAATCAATTGCTTAAACGAGTTAAGATACTTAAAATCCGGATTTACAGTGTAGCATTTTGTCTTTTTCTTGGTCGGCTTTTTCCGTTTTGCGGACAAAATCTCGCGTGTGCAGCTCTTCTCTTTTACAAGACCCATTTTCAAAAAGCCTTTTATCTCCTTGTTTGCGGCTTCTTGCCTTATGCGCGCAGCTTTACGAATCTCTTCTTTGGTAAATTGCTGGTCCGGGTTTGATAAAAAATGCCTTAATAATTTAGCTTTGGCAGGCGAGCCCAACAACATTGCTAATACATTATCCATACAAACTTATTGTAACATGAAAAGCGATGTAATGAAATACAAAAAGGCGCGCGGCTGCGCCGCGCGCCTCCCTGAAAACTCAAACTTAAAAACCAAAGCTATTTAAGCTCCACAGTTGCTCCCGCTTCCTCAAGCTTAGCCTTGATTTCTTCCGCCTCTTCTTTCTTGGCTGCTTCTTTTACAGTTTGAGGAGCGCCTTCTACGAATTCTTTCGCCTCTTTTAGGCCTAATCCGAGAACCTCCTTTACCGCCTTGATAACTTGGATCTTTTGGTCACCTACTGACGCAAGCACCACATCAAATTCATCCTTTTCTTCCGCTGCAGCACCTGCCGCGCCGGGAGCAGCTACAGCTACAGCTTGCGCAGATACTCCAAATTTTTTCTCAAGCACCTTTACGAGCTCATTCAACTCTAAAACCGTCATCTTCTCTATTTGCTCTACCAATGCTTTGAATTGCTCCGGCACCTCTACCTCCTCATCTTGAGAATCTTCTGCCGCCTCTTGCGCTTCTTCTTGTTTTTCTTCCGCCGCCTCTTGGGCTTCTTCTTTAGCTTCTTCTTTAGCCTCGGCTTCTTGTGCCTCTGCTTGAGCTTCTTTAGCTTCTGCTTGAGCTTCCTCGTTTGTCTTTTTGTCTTCTGTCATATACTTATATTAAATTATTTACCAATAAATAAATCTGAAATCATTAGGCCTCTTTTTTCTCTGCTATTTGAGAAAGAGAAATAACAAGACCTTGTATCGGTGAGTTTATCACATTGACAAACATACCACGCAACACATCTTCTGAAGGTATGGTTGCTATCTCGTTCATTTCCTCACGGGATTTGAATTTGCCTTCAAAAATTCCCCCCACAATGGAAACTGAGTCGCCAAACTCCTCGGAAAAAGCGTGCACACCACGTGCCGGCGCTGTAGAGTCCTCACCTTCTTTTAAGAAAGCAAGAGCTATCTCACCTTCTAACTCCGGCATCTCACCTACTACCTGCGCTTTCTCAAAAGCGCGCTTCATGAGAGTTTTTCTTGCAACCATATAAGCCACATTCTGCTCTCGTAAAGTGTTACGCATTTTTTGCTCGTCTTTTATGTTGAGTGCTGTAAAATGCACAAAGACGGTTGCAGGTGACTTACTTACCCAGTCTGCCATCTGCGCAACCATTTCCTTCTTCTTTTCTTTGGTTAATCTAGCCATGTTTAAATATTAACTGATAAAACAAGGCCATAAATAGCTCGACCTCAACGGGGAATTAAGCGCTGTCGCGCACCCGCTTTCTTCGGCCTTGTGCGCAAGATTATACACTAAAGTGTGAAAAAAGCAATTTCAACTGTGCTATAATGACGGCATTATGCAACAAAACAAAGCTTTCACTCTTATTGAACTTTTGGTAGTTATTGCCATAATAGGTTTATTGGCCACTGTTGTTATCACATCATTAAGTAAAGCCCGTCAAAAATCCAGAGATGCCATAAGGATGCGAAACGGTGAAGAAATATACAAAGCTGTAGAACTTTTTTACGCTGATAACGGGCACTTTCCTTGCAGCGAAGCGACGGACCCGGATTATGTACATATTACTTCCGGAAGCACCCCCGCTAACAATTGTTTGCTAAGAGACTTAATTCCTAATTATATGCATAAAGTACCGTATGACCCCGGTGGGAAATATGCCAATGTATTTCCATATGAATACCAGACTCAAAATGGAGATTCTTTCTATATTCGCTTGGCACTCGAAAGTAAGGACCATAAAGCCACTTCAAATTGGCCTTTGTCAGGGTCTTGCGCAAAAAGCGGATTGTCTACCTGTAAATTCTATGGTTATTGTGGTATTGTACCTAAAATGTTAGGAGGCTCAGGCTGCGGTTATTTATACCTACTTGGAGACTCGCCATAAGAACTAACTGATGTTACTTTTGGATACCTTGTTTGAATTCCTATTTCCGTGTTAGTAATCCGGGTCCAAATCCTCAGTCATAAGAGTTCCGAAAGCTTTGCCGTTGTCCACAGCACCGGCTGCGGCCTTCTGAGCCAAAGCTTTTAAATCGGACTTAAAGTAAGTTGCAAGAAAAGACAGAGAAATTGAAGCTATCAGTATGGCTGAGAAAATCAACAACTGTTTTACCAAAGTTGTGTCGCCGTTCATGGTACTATTGTAGCAAATATGGGACAAAATACAATATTGACACCTTAAACGCTTAATATGTTAGTGCCGAACTAAAAAACAGTATAATCATCACAGATGACATCCAAAACTGACAGAAAGTCGCTTTTTGACAAAATAACGGTAAACACATTATTGTTGGGGTGCACCGCTATCTGCTGTACGTTCAGTATCTTCTTGCTTATCAAGAGCTTGTATCCGGGCGCATTGTCGGCTGACAAACATACAAACGGACTTACTGACCCAGCCGCAATCGCGAAATATTCGCGCAAATTATCCTCTGTAGCAAAAATAAGTTTATCGGTGTTTGTAATTTTTTCTAAGGATTTGATATCCGCTCTTTCATTATCAGGCAACGCTACTACAAAAAAAGCGTCTCCCGCTCTGTTGCGCAAAATGAGTGTCTTTAGTCCCAACTCATCCGGAGCCAAGACCGATGCCGCATCATCAGCTGTAAAAACAGGGTCATGTCTAAGTAAACGATACTCTATATCCAGGCTGTCCAACAAATCAAAGACCGGCTTTTCATTATTGATTTTTATATTTTTCATAAGCTCTTTTAAGGCGTTTGACGCCTTCTATGATTTGGTCATGGTCAGCATTGGTAAAGTTGAGTCTTGCGCTGTTTTTTAGTCCACCTTTTTGACATGAGAATGCCACCCCGGGCACAAAAGCTACGCCTTCCTTAACGGCAAATTCCAAAAGCTCCTGCGTATCTACATCATCCGGAAAACTTGCCCACAAAAACATGCCCCCTTCCGGGTTGCTAAGCATTAAATCCGGTAGCTGTTCACCTAATGCTTCTTGCATGGTCTCTTTTCTGGATTTGTAACTTTCAGCTATTTTGTCAATGTGCCCTTGCGCATCAAAGTGTTTGTAAAACTCTGCCGCTATCATCTGTGTAAATTGGCTGGTGTGTAAATCCGCCGCTTGCTTGGCCAAAATTAACTTCTCGTAAATTTCCCTATCAGGAGCAATCATCCAACCGAGACGCAGCCCCGGCGCAAGTATCTTTGAGAAAGAGCCCAGCAATATTGTTTTTTCATAAAAAGTTTTCAGCGGTTTTTGTCTTTCACCGGCAAAACGGATTTCTCCATACGGGTCATCTTCTATTAAAATCAGATTCTCTCTTTGCGCATAATCCGCAATCGCTTGCCTTTTAGAGTTTGACCAAGTAACCCCGCTTGGATTTTGGAAATTTGGAATTGTGTAAAACATCTTGGCGCCAACGGCTTCAGGCAAACTTGAAAGCGTCGGACCGTCGGATTCTGTGTCCACAGGGTAGAATTTTGGCTTAAAAAAACTCAGCGATTGTATCGCCGCTAAGTAAGTCGGGTTCTCTATCAAAACCCCATCGCCTTCGTTTATAAAAATCTTAGCTATCAAATCAAGAGCTTGTTGCGAGCCGTTTGTGATTATAATTAGGTTTGGGTCTATCTTTAGATTATCTTTTTTGTCATATGATTTGGATATAATCTCAAGAAGTGGTTCGTATCCTGGGCTAGGTCCATATTGAAGCGCCTCCTTGGCGCTTTGTCTGTTGCTCAATATTGTTTGCGCAGCGTGGGCAAATTCTTCTGTGGGAAAAAGCTCCGGGTCGGGAAGGCCTCCGGCAAAAGATATTATGTCACGGCTTTTTGTTAGTTTTAATATGTCTCTTATAAATGAGCTGTCTATGCCGTCTACTCTTTTGCTGAACATATCGTTTATCTTAGCATAAATTAATCTCCTGCCAAATATATCTCTGAAATCTTTTAGAAACACAAAGCTGACAGATCTCTAAATTTTATAAAAATCTTATGCCCAGCCTACAAACACTATATGAATCTTGCAAGGTCCTTATGCAAAAGAAGGCGCGGCTACGCCGCGCCTTCCCAAAACCCCACACCGGCAAATCTACCACTACTAAGACCGGCTCTCAGTATATACAACCAGCCCTTACTTATCCTGATTTGCTTTTTTATAACTCAATGTCATTTTGTGGTCCTTTGGATCAAACATCGTAATCGTAAACTTGTGCGTGCTGCCTAAAGGTAGCTTCTCTCGTAATGTTTCGTGGTTGCCAAATTCCGATACATGAACTAATCCGGAGACACCCTCTTCCACAGACACCAACGCTCCGTGTCGGTTGTGCTTGATGACAACAGCAGGCACTACGGCATCTTTTTTATACTTATCTTTCGCTTTCTGCCATGGGTCTTCTTTAAGCGCCTTAATAGATAGAGAAACCTTACCGTCTTTAACATCTATAACTTTTACTTTCACTTTCTCGCCCACTTTGAATTTTGTCTTTGGGTCATCTACAAGAGCCCAGTCCATCTCGGATATGTGCACCAGACCTTCAAGTCCGTCTTCAAATTTAACAAACGCGCCAAAGTCTGTCGCACCGGTAATCTCTCCCTCTTTTATATCTCCCACCGTATATCCGGCAACAGCGTCTCCGGATGATACATCGGCTTGCTCATCTCCGGACAGATCCCGGTTGCCGGTGGTTTCCACCTCTTTCTCAGAGAAAATCAATTTTTGCTCTTTCGGGTCTGCGGTAATCATGACTACAGAAAGCTTCTGCCCGATTAAAGCCTTTAGCTCTGATAAAATCTTATCTTTGTCACCTTCGTCAACTTTAGGGTAATGCTCTTGCGACAGTTGAGATGCCGGCAAGAATCCGACAACCCCCTTCCATTCCATTATAAGACCGCCTTTGTTGGCATCTTTCGGCTCTATCTCAAG
>CAYPCF010000005.1:0-20184 GCA_964409155.1 uncultured Candidatus Saccharibacteria bacterium
GGAAGATTGAAGGAGGTTTTCCTTTGCCGTTAAATGCAAACGCAAAACTTACCGCGAGCCCGCAAGCAGGCAACGCACCGCTTACTGTTACATTTAAAGCGGAAGCATTTGCCAATACTTGGACTAATGCATCAGGGGCGACTGTGAGTGTGGCAGATAGAGGTGATAGATATATAGATTATGGCGATGAAAATGTAGAGAAATTAAACTGTAAGAATCCAATGTCATCTACTTGCACGGTGGAAATCAAACACACATACTCCAAGCCCGGTACATACAAAGCTGTATTATTTACAGCCGGTTACTACGGTCCGAGAAATGATGATAAATACGGGACGCGAAGTGATGTAGCCCATATGATTATAAAAGTGTATGATGCTAACGCTGTGTATGAAACAGAAAATAATACAGACGACTCAAGTCAAAATTCTTCAAGTTCGGCAAGCGCTGCTGCAGAAACTCAAATGGATGATGATTCGTCTTCCGCCGGCTCAGGTAGTGCATGCACAGGTTTGACACCAGATACCAACTCACGGTCTTATCCGGAAGGCACAAAATATGTTTGCGGTAAGTATATTTTGTCAGATCAAGATGAATCCGAAGTATTGGCCGGAAATATGTGCTATCAAGTGGCAGAGTTAGAATGTGAAGCTGGTTCCTGGAAAGCCAGTTACTAAGGAAAGAGAGATTAACAAGTCTAAAGCAAAAACACGCACGGCGTAGCCGTGCGTGTTTTTGCTTTAGTATTTTCTATAGTCTGTCCAGTATATTTGTTTGTATGTTATGAAGTTGATTTTCGTCTATGCCCTTGCCATGCCAAAGTTTATATTCATCATCTTCAAAGCGGGGGATTATGTGAATGTGCAAATGGTCTACCACTTGCCCTGCGCAAGGCAGATTATTTTGCATGATATTTACCCCGCATGCGCCAACAACTTCTTTTATCTTTGGCGCAAGCTTCCTTACCGCTTTTTGCGCCTCAATATAGCTTTTCTCGCTCACTTCAAACAAATCTTTTGCATGCTCTTTCGGAATAACAAGGGTGTGTCCCGGGTTTACCGGGTTTATATCTAAAAAAGCAAAAACCTCTTCGTTTTCAAAAACTTTATAAGATGGAATATCACCATTTACTATTTTACAAAATATACAATTATCCATATACACAATTTTAGCACATTTTGGCCGAAAGATGTATATGTGCTACAATTTTGTTGTTATGAGTAACCCTTCAGCAAACTCGTGCAACGGCTCGCATGAGCACATAAAGGAATTTCCTGATGTGCTGCAAGATATTTTATGCAAAAGGGGTATCTGTGGCGGGCAAGAGAGCCAAGACTTTTTGAATCCAGATTATAGCAAGCTTCACGATCCGTTTCTTTTTAAAGACATGCATAAGGCGACCGAGAGAATATTACAAGCCATTGACCGCGATGAAAAAATAGCTATATACAGTGATTTTGACGCAGACGGTATTCCGGGTGGAATAATTCTAAAAGATTTCTTTGAGAGAATCTCTTATACAAACTTTATAAATTATATTCCTCACAGGAACAAAGAGGGGTATGGCTTTCATAAAGAGGCGGTGGAGAAACTTGCAAAAGAAGATGTAAATCTCGTTGTCACAGTGGATGTGGGTATTTCTGCTGTGGAGACTGTAAAAAGAGCTAAAGAGTTAGGCATAGATGTAATTATAACCGACCATCACGAGGCAGATCAGCTTCCGGAGGCTCTTGCCATAATCAATCCAAAAGTTTCCGGCGAAACTTATCCTTTTGACGGGCTCTGCGGCGCAGGAGTTGCGTTTAAATTGGTGCAGGCGCTTTTTGCCGAAGGCAAAAAGCGCCTGCACCACAAAATATCAGACATTCCTGACGGATGGGAAAAATGGCTCTTAGACATGGTCGCCATTGCTACCATCTCGGATATGGTGCCGCTTATAGATGAAAACCGAATCTTGGTTTATTGGGGGCTTGTTGTTTTGCAAAAGAGCAAAAGGCCGGGGCTGGGTGCGCTTTTACAGCATTTGCGCATCCCGCAGAAACTCCTGGAAGAAAACGATGTGGCTTTCTCTATTACACCAAAAGTAAATGTCGCGTCCAGATTGGGCGACCCCGCAGATGCTTTTAATTTATTTACAGCAAAAACTTCAAACAAAGCTCAAAAATACATTTTAGAACTTGAAAGATTAAACAAATCTCGTCAGACAGAGGTGGCAAAGATTACTCGCGAAGTGAAAAAGCGGCTAAAAGCGCGCGAGGTTTTAGGCGAGGTTTTTCTTACAGGAGACAAATCGTGGAATCCGGCTCTTTTGGGTTTGTCAGCCGGTAAAGTGGCCGATGAGCTTGGTATAGTGGTATGTTTATGGGGTCAAGATGAGTCGGGAGTTTTCAAAGGTTCATGCAGAAATGGCGGAAGTGGTCATGTGGCACAACTTCTTCAAGGCGCACGGGAACATTTGATTGAATTTGGCGGGCACGAAGGAGCAGGCGGTTTTTCTGTGGATTTTGAGAAATTATTACAACTGGAGGAAGAGTTCAACAAAGTATATAAAACACTATCTTTTACTCGGCAGGGAAACCGTATCCTCGCTGATGCCACCTTGCACCCGTCAAATATAAATTGGAATTTTTATAAGTATTTAAGAATGCTCGGACCTTTTGGTATGGCAAACAGGGCGCCGATTTTTGAATTTGATTTACCGGAACCGTTGATGGCAAAAACATTCGGCAAAAACAATGAGCACATTAAAATATTAATACCCATCAACAAAAACGGAAAGACAGCGGAAGCAGTTGCATTTTTCGCAAAGGAGGATTGGAAAACCAAGCCGGTGAGAAAGATCTTCGGCAGTATTGAAAAAAATCATTTTGCAGGAAGGCTAAGTTTGAGGGTAAAAATAATGGATTTGCAATAAAAGTCAATACCCATTGCTGTTTTATGACGCATATAAAAGCGCTTGTGTTGTGTTTTAGATATGCTACACTTTTTACTACAAGTGATTTATTATAAGTTTAAGTAATTTTGTGTATGGAGAATCAATTAAAAGCTACAGCTATGTTCAAATCAGGATGGGAGACTTTCAAAAAGAACCCTGTCCAACATGTTTTGGTTGTTTTAATAATATCTGCGGTATCTCTAGCTGCTAATTTAGTGATGTCATTATTGATTCCGGTATTTGGCGGTCTGATAAATAGTGCAACATTCGGGATTTTAGCAGGTATGCTTTATGTGTCCTATGCTATTTTGCAGGACAGAAACACTAAAATGTCTCCCACCGAAATAGCTGAGTCAGTTTTTGACTTTGAAATGTGGTGGAAATACTTGTTTGTCAGCATAATGGTATTTTTAGCGACCATGATAGGATTAGTACTACTGTTAGTTCCCGGGATTATCTTGTCATTAGGATTGGTTTTTGCCAAATATCTCGTTGTGGATTACAAGATGTCACCTATAGATGCTATTAAAAAAAGCTGGGAAATTACCGATGGGTATAAATGGAACTTGCTTATACTAGGATTTTTAACATTACTTGTTAATATTGCGGGATTTCTCGCACTTCTCGTAGGTTTATTGATAACAGTTCCTGTAACAATGTTTGCATGGGCACATGCTTACAACATTTTGACCGGTGGCTTAGCTCTTGATGCCACACAAGAGCAACAAGAAGAGAGGCCGGAAGAGATGGCAGAAACTCATGAAGAAGATAAAGATGAAGCAGACGACGAGGCAGATGCGACAATGTCCGACTCTATGGCTGAAAGTAACGGTTAGATTGTGTTTGTTTTGAGGCGCGCGGCGTAGCCGCGCGCCTTTTTTATATAAATATGTTATACTAACAGCATAAACAACACATATGCACGGCAAGACTTTTTCAAAGACACAACTTTTCAAAGATGCTTGGGCTGTATATAAGCCTCACATTTTCTCACTTGCGTTGATTTATGCGGCAACTCTGCTTTTGTTGTGGTTTGTAAGAGATATCCTAACGCAAGAGTTGACTTTGAGCCTGCCGTATTCAAAAGAGTTGATATGGCTTGTTACCTTTTTGCTTCAGTCATTTATTACATTGGGATTGGTCTACATGATAGTAAATATAGACCACAGTAGGCCTCCCCGTCTTTCTGATTTCATACGGAAGATAGACAAATTTTTTCCGTTTACATTTCTTTTATTGTTAATCTCCATTATATTTTATGCCGGATTGTTTTTTGGTATTGCGCCGGGGATTATAATCTTATCTTTGTTTGTTTTATCTCCATACATTATGATTTCTGAGAATGCGTCTTTGTTGCAGAGCATTAAAAAGAGTTTTGTGTTAAGTAGAAAGCATATTTTAAATATATTGCTATTGCTTTTAATCTTATACCTCATGATTTTTATCTCAGCATTGAGTATCGTTGCTTTGGTGTTTGCCGTCCCGTTTGCCAATCTGACAATCGCAAAGCTATACGACACGCTGCAGACGGCGCAAGACCCTAAACAAGCAGAAAGCATATTGGTTGAGCAGAGAAGCTCTGAGCGTTTGTTAGTTGTTTTGCTTATCTTAGCGATTTTTGCTTATGGAATGTTTGTCTTCTACAAGAGATTTGTGAGGATAACTCACATGGCGCAGATGCCTGCAACAGTTAACACGCAAGGTAAGATGGCGGAGATGAAAATACAGAAGATTCAGCTTGCTCTTGAGTTATATAATGATACCTACGGAGTTTACCCTGACGAGTTGCAACGACTCGTGGCGGCAAATATTCTCTCGGAGAAGGATATAGCAGGATTTACATACAATTTGAGACAAGATTCATACAGTCTTTGTGTGGCAAATTCAAATGCATGCATTTCAGTTTCCAAGACAACAAACCGACAATAGGCTATGAGCGTTGCAGTCTACACAGATGGAGCTTCTCGCGGTAACCCCGGCCACGCCTCTTTGGGAGCTGTGGCGTATAAAGATGGGGTGCGGATATTTTCTTTGTCTGAGTATTTGGGTGTAAATACCAATAACTATGCAGAATACAAAGCTGCGATAGAAGCGCTCAGAGAATTAAAAAAGTTGGACCTTCAACATGAAAAGATAGAAATTTTTGCCGACTCAAAACTTTTGGTAGAGCAGGCTTCCGGCAGATGGAAAGTAAAACATGAAAATATTAAACCGCTTTTTAATGAGTTGCGGGATTTGTTGTCTGATTTTGACTCTGTTAGCTTCGTGCATATTTTAAGAGAGAAAAACAAAGAGGCTGACGCTCTTGCGAATAAAGCGCTTGACCAAGCTTTAAGTTAACCATACTACACTTTAATACACGTGTAATAAAGTGTAGTATTGAGGTTTTTGGTGAGCGTTTATGGTTTACAGAAAAGTTTGTAGAATTTTCAGGATTTTATGGTATCATAAAAACAAAGGCGCATGGCGCTTATTATTAGTTGTAATAAATAATTTTAATATATGAAAGGATTTGTAGGAGAATTTAAAGAATTTTTATTAAAAGGTAATGTGATGGACATGGCCGTAGGCTTTATGTTTGGCGCAGCTTTTGCAACTGTTGTCAAAAGCTTAGTCAACAATGTAGTGATGCCACCTATAGGCTTGTTGATGGGTAAGGTTGACTTCTCTCAACTTTTTGTCAATCTTGGCTCAGGGAACTTTGACACACTTAAAGCAGCCGAAGAAGCGGGTGCTCCTGTTATAAAATACGGTGTGTTTATAAACGATGTGATATCTTTTGTTATCTTGGGACTTGTCATCTTCTTGATGGTAAAGGCGGTAAACAGAATGAAAAGAGAAGAGCCCAAAGAAGAGGAAGAGCCAAAAAAATCCGATGAGGTATTAATCCTTGAAGAGATTCGTGATGCTTTGCGCCAGTCGTAGCGTGTAGCTTAACGCCGGGCGCCGTAGGCGCCCGGCGTTTTTATTTTGTATAATTAATATATGTTTGATTTGCGCATAGCAAGCATGATTATTTTTTATGCTTTTGTGGGCTCTGTTTTTCTTGCCGAATTAATACAGATGTATCTCCCATTGGCGTATTTAGCATTATTGCTTGCTGTCGCCGTGTTGCTTTTAATGTTTTTGTTGCGTGCCGGACCGGATGTCTTGTATATTTACACTGCTGTTTTTTTCATATCTTTTTCTGTTTTACCTTTTTATCTTCAAAAAGAAATAGATGCCCAAGTGCAGACAAGGCAAGTTTTTGACGACTTATTACATAGGCATGTTAGTTTTAATGCAGAAGTGGTAGATGATATAGACAAACGAGAAGATAAAATATTTATCATATTGAAAATATGTAAAGCTAACCACTGCGCAAAAGCAAAGGCAAAATATTATGGCCACAAAGAATTGAGATATGGTGATGAACTGGTTTTAACTGGCAGTTTAGAGACCCCGGATACTTTCTCAGAACATTTTGATTATCCTGACTTCCTGCGTAGTCAAGACATCTTATATACCTTGCGCATTCATGATATAACACAAATAAAACACCATGACAGCTGGCTTGCGCAACTTTATAACCTTAAACACACAACAGTGGCGCATTTTTATCAAGTTTTCAGCTATGATAGTGCCGCTCTGGCATCCGGTATCAACCTGGGTGAAAAGCAAGCCTTAGGGGAGGGTCTTAAAAATACTTTTATGCGTTCAGGACTTATGCACATAGTTGTGTTATCAGGATACAACATAACTGTTTTGGCGGGGTTTGTTTTTTTGATCTTGAGTTTTATAAACAAGCGTTGGCGAGCTGTCTTGGCTATTTTTGTGGTAGGGATATTTGTGATTATGATTGGAGCCGATGCCCCATCTTTAAGGGCCGGGATCATGGGTTCTGTGGGGTTTATGGCCATTGTCTTACGTAGAGAGTCAGATGCGCTTTATGCTTTATTTATATCAGGCATCGTTATGTTGCTAATTCATCCGCTCGCGGTTGTTTATAATCCGGGGTTTCAGATGTCTTTCGTGGCCACTTTGGCAATCGTGTTGTTTTCCGATGGCTTGATGGAGCGCTTGCACTTTGCCGGCTCTACAGCAGCAGAGCTGATAAGCAGCACCGTTTTAGCATATGTTTCCGTGACACCGTTGATTGTGTATTACATGGGCCAGTTGTCATTTTTATCTATAATTGCTAATTTTTTGGCATTGCCTCTGGTTCCGTTTGCTATGCTTTTGTCACTTGTCGCGACGGTGATTGATATACTTGCGCCACCTTTGGCATTTTTGCCGGTGGCCGGGGCAGAGTTACTTTTGTCTACAATTATAAAAATAGCTACTTTATTTGGTGGGGAAGCGTGGACTCTGACAGATATAAGCATGCCGTTTTATATGCTGGTGTTGTTTTATTTATCTTTTGCGATTGTTGTGTTTTATAAAGGCGTGCGGCGCTTCGCGCCGCACGCCTTTGCGCACTGATTTTTTGCAATTATATTCTTTCTTCAACAACTTGCCAATTCAAATTCTTGAAAAATGCTTCCACATAGTCTTTTTTCTCAGCAGGGGTGTAGTCCACCATAAAGGCGTGCTCCCACATGTCAAGAGCAAGCAAAATTTGCGTATCGGCAAGTTGTCCAAGTTCATGGTCGCTTACCCACGCTACAAATGCCTCCGGCACATCTGCAGCGTCCTTGTTTTTCCTGTCCATATACAGTATTGTCCAGCCAATACCGCGACTCATAGCCACTTCTTTGAAGTTTGCAAGGAAATTGTCAAAGTCTCCAAATTTGGCAGATACGATTTCATCTAATGCGCCACCTCGCGCCTCATCAGTGGCGCCGTTCTCCAGTTGTTCGAAGTAAAACTCATGCATTCTCATACCGTTGAACTCAAATCCCAGACGCCTTCTTGTGCTTTCTATGGCGTATGTGGGCGCATTTTCTTTTTCTAAAGAGTCCAAAGTCTCTTGGAGTATATTTGTATTTTTGACATACCCGTCGTATAAACCGAGGTGGACCTGGATTTGTTTATCTGACAAACCGGTCAACTCGGGCAAATTAAATGTGCGTGTTGTGTAACTCATATATTTTATTGTGTTAATTTGTAATTGGTATTTACTATTGTATCATGTTGAAACAGGTATGAGAAATTTTGCCCATAATTTGGAGCCCAAAGGACTTTTATTGGTTGCTGTAATCGCGCTTTTTGGGTTGAACATATTTTTGCTACAGCTGTTGCAAGACAAACACAGCCATGTCTTGAAGGTAGTTTTTCTGGATGTGGGGCAAGGAGATGCCATTTTGGTAGAGACTCCCAACAAACACCGAATATTGATAGACGCCGGACCGTCCGGCCCAAAACTTATGCGAGCGTTGTCAAAAGAATTATATTTTTGGCAAAAAGATTTTGATATGGCGCTGGCGACACACGCGGACAAAGACCATGTGGCCGGGTTCTTGGATTTTTTGAAAGTTTACAAAGTGGATTTTGTGCGCACACCGTATGCATTAGACAAGAAGGTGGCTGAGTTTACAGACTCATTGCTTTTGTCCTTAGCTAAGGCAAAACAAAAAGGTGCTCAAGAGTTAAGCTTGCATCGTGGCTCAGTGATAGACTTTGACGACGGGGTAGAGCTTATTGTCTATGCGCCACCTGAAAGCGTGCCGTTTCATGATACCAACAGTAGTTCATTAACACTTAAACTTGTTTATGGAAAAACTTCATTTTTGTTGACGGGAGACCTGCCGGACGGCATGGAAAAGGTACTTGCTATGTATGATGCTGATAAACTACGTGCAAATGTTTTAAAGCTTGGGCATCACGGCTCTCGTAATTCAAGCTCTTTTGAGTTTTTAGCTACCGTGCGTCCGGAGATTGTCGTTGTATCTGCAGGTCTTAATAACCGCTACGGACATCCACACAAAAAAACGATGGAGCGTGTCAAAAGTATTGGAGCAAGAGTATTTAGGACAGATCAGCAAGGGAATTTGCGCTTTATATCGGATGGAGAACAGATTGTCGTTACTACGGAGAAGTGATGCGATTTATACATAAAATGCAAAACAAAAGGGCGGGCAGCTGCGCTGCCCGCCCTTTTTTGCTTTTAAGCTACTTTATAACACCTGCTTCTTTCAGTGTCTTGTAAGCTCCTTTTTTATTTAAGATTTTGATCGCTTTTGCAGAAACTCTCAAAACAAAAGTCTTATCCAACTCAGGGACAAAAATGCGCTTTTTCTGCAAGTTTGGCTTGCGCGCTCTTTTGCCGGTAGGGTTAAATTGAGTAGCACGCGTACGGTTTGAGTATCCGCCACCTACTTGTGGTTTTTTGCCTGTTATGTCACATTTTCTTGCCATATATGCGCGACATGTTATCATAGCTTTATTATTTTGTAAAGCATATGGATATATTAATGATGATGTCTTTGGTTGTTCTCGTTTTTTCCATCATAGTGCACGAAGTGTCGCATGGTTATATGGCAAAACTTCTGGGTGATCCGACGGCGCAACTTCAAGGGCGCTTAACGCTAAATCCAATCAAACACATAGATCCGATCGGGTCAGTGCTATTGCCTGCTTTGCTGGTCTTTACCCATTCGCAGTTTTTGTTTGGCTGGGCAAAGCCCGTCCCTTATAACCCACATCTGCTTACAAAAGGTGGCAGATTTGCCGAAGCCTTAGTGGCGTTGGCGGGCCCATTGTCTAACATAGCTCTGGCCGTGCTTCTTGCATCTTTATATAAATTAGGTTTAATAAATTCAATTGTTGCATACATAGCGGTTTATACGAACATATTTTTAGCACTGCTGAATTTAATTCCCATCCCGCCTCTTGATGGATCAAAGATCTTGCCATCTTTACTTCCTGCGTTCTTGCGTTTCGGCTTTGAGAATATGATGCGTCAAATGGAGATGGGCGGTATCATGACCATGGTTTTTGTGTTGATTTTTCTTTCATATTTTGCTATCACTCCGTTGACTACGGTAACCAACACAATCAGCTCAGCATTGTTAGGGGTGTAAGTAGATAGTTTGTGCTTGCGTCAGAAGTCAGGGCTCTTGCATTTTTGATAAACTGGTGTATATTTATGTAGCGCTTAAGGCGCGATTTTTATTAGTGCTAATTTAGAGTTAGGAAATATTATGGTAACAGTTAATCAACTTATAAGGAGGCCTCGCAAGAAAGCAAGGAAAAAAGCGAAGACCGTGGCATTACGTCGCGGGTTCAACGGCTTAAAAAACAAGCCAACAAATTACCCATCACCTTTCAAGCGTGGTGTTTGTGTGCGTGTTACCACCAAAACTCCTCGTAAACCTAACTCAGCTATCCGTAAAATCGCGCGTGTTCGTCTAACAAACGGAATGGAAGTTACAGCTTATATCCCGGGTGAGGGTCATAATCTGCAAGAGCACTCCGTGGTGTTGGTTCGCGGTGGTCGTGTGAAGGATATTGGTGTCCGCTATACTATAGTGCGCGGTCACTTGGATGCAGAGGGTGTCCAAAACAGAAAACAAGGCCGTTCGCGCTATGGAACGAAGCGCCCTAAAGATAATAACTAAATATAACTGCATATGAGAAGACCTATAAAAAAGAAAAATACATTAAAGCCCGACTTGAAGTTTAACAACTTGAAAGTTGCAAAACTCATCAACTATGTAATGCTTAACGGCAAAAAAGAGGCCGCGCGCAAAGCGGTATACGGCGCGTTTGATATTATAAAAGAGAAAACTGGAGATGACCCGATTGTAGTATTTGAAACAGCGGTGAAAAATGTAGAGCCGTCTGTTGAAGTCCGCTCTCGCAGGGTAGGTGGTGCGAACTACCAGGTGCCGGTAGAAGTTCGTCCTGAGCGCAGGTTGGCGCTTGCTTTGCGTTGGATAGTGATGTTTGCTAGAAAAAAGCAAGGAACAAAGATGAGCAAACGCCTGGCAGATGAGATTATGGCAGCTTACAATGAGGAAGGAGATTCTTTCAAGAAAAAAGAAGATACACACAAAATGGCGGAAGCGAACAAAGCTTTTGCTCATCTTGCGTGGTAATTTATTATTTATTAATATAACTTTAAGTATTTATGTCTAGACAATATCCATTAGATAAAGTCCGCAACTTTGGTATTGTGGCACACGTTGACGCCGGTAAGACGACAACTTCAGAGCGTATTTTGTATTACACGGGAGAGAGCCACAAGATAGGTGAAGTGCATGACGGTGAGACTGTAACCGACTGGATGGAGCAAGAGCGTGAGCGAGGTATTACCATTACCGCAGCCGCAATTTCTTGTACTTGGATACCGAGTTATGAAAAGGATAATACTGATGCAAGATATAACTTCAACATAATTGATACTCCGGGACACATTGACTTTACCGCAGAGGTGAAAAGGTCTATGCGCGTGTTAGATGGCGCGGTGGTTGTGTTTGACGGAGTGGCGGGTGTTGAACCGCAGTCAGAGACTAACTGGCGTTATGCGGAAGAGGCACATGTCCCAAGAATTTGTTTTATTAACAAACTTGATAGAACAGGAGCGTCTTTTGAGAGATCTTTCCAGTCCATAGTAGAGCGTTTGTCAGACAAAGCGGTCAGAGCGCAACTTCCTATAGGTGAAGAAGATGCACACGAAGGAGTTGTGGATTTACTCACAATGAAAGCTTATTATTTTGAAGGAGAGATGGGCAAAGATGTCGTAGAGAAAGATATTCCCGACAACATGAAAGAAGACGCTGAGAAATACCGCTCTGAATTCATTGAAAAAATAGTTGAAACAGACGAGGCGGCCATGGATGAATATTTTGGCGGAAAAGAGTTTAGTTTGGAAGAGCTTAAGGCCTTGCTTAGAAAAGCCGTTATCGCAAATGAAATTTTCCCGGTATATACAGGCTCAGCCCTCAAAAACAAAGGAGTACAACTCATACTTGATGCGGTAGTAGATTACTTCCCGAGTCCCGTTGATTTGCCGCCGGTGAAAGGTATTAACCCCAAGACCGATGAAGAAGAGGAGCGCAAACCGTCAGATGATGAGCCGTTGGCTGCATTGGCGTTCAAGCTTCAGACAGACCCATTTGTTGGGCAACTTACTTTCTTCCGTGTTTACTCCGGGGTTTTGAAATCAGGTTCATATGTATATAACGCAAATACAGGTAACAAAGAGCGTATTGGACGCATAGTGCGCTTGCAGGCAGACAAGCGGGAAGAAGTAGATGAAGTTTACACAGGCGAGATAGCTGCCGCAGTCGGCCTTAAAGATACCAAAACCAGCCATACTCTTTGTGACGAGGCACATCCTATAGTGCTTGAGGAGATGACATTCCCTGAGCCTGTTGTTGCAGCAAGGATAGAGCCAAAGACAAAGGCTGACCAAGAAAAAATGGGTATAGCTTTAAATAAACTGATGGATGAAGATCCGACTTTCAAAGTCTCTACAGATCCTGAAACTTTGGAAACCATTATCGCCGGTATGGGTGAATTGCACTTGGATATTTTGGTGGATCGTCTCAAGCGAGAATTTAAAGTGGATGCAGAGCTTGGTAAACCGCAAGTGGCATACAGAGAAACAATACAGACCGAGGCTGAAGGTGAAGAGAAATATGTAAAACAAACCGGTGGACGCGGACAATACGGTCATGTGAAAATCCGCATTAAACCATTGGAAGATTTGCCGGAAGGAACTGAGATTCCTAAAAATGTCACACGCGAAGAAGGTTTTGAGTTTATCAACAACATTAAAGGTGGTGTTATCCCGGCCGAATACATACCTGCAGTGAGAAAAGGTATCAAGGAAGCCATGGAACGTGGTATTGTTGCTAACTACCCTATGGTAAATGTGTCAGTAGAGCTTTTTGACGGTTCTTACCATGATGTTGACTCTTCCGAGATTGCGTTTAAGATTGCCGGCTCCCAAGCGTTTCAGAAAGCTGCCAAATTGGCTAGCCCTGTCATACTAGAGCCTATCATGAAGATGGAGATAGTAACTCCCGAAGAGTACATGGGTGATGTAACCGGCAATATAAGTTCTATGCGTGGGCAGGTAGAGGGTATGGATGAAAGAGGTAACGCAAAAGTTATACGAGCCCTAGTCCCTCTTTCTGAGTTGTTTGGATATACGACCAAACTACGCTCAATGACGCAAGGGCGCGCAAACTCTGTGATGGAGTTTAGTCACTATGCGACTGTTCCTAAGAACATCGCCGAAGAAATCGCCTCCCAAAGGAAGTAAATTTATATGCTTTGTAAAGGCCGCATCGCAGAGCGATGCGGCCTTTACTTTTTCTATAGTTTCAATAATTTTACAAATCCTGACTTTTATTAAAAAAATCGGATTTTGATTTGTTATAATACAGCTATGAATTTTATGCAGAACAAATTTGTGCGATATAGCGCATATCTCTTGTTTGCCTTGGCAGTCTTTATTGTTTCTTACTGGTTTTTCTCAAACAGACACAGAGAACCTGAACTGTTGTTGAGCAGAACACAAAGTCAAATGTTGATTGAAGATGCTGAAGAGGTACACGGCAAAGAAAACAAAACGCGCAAAGCAACTGTGTCTGTCAAACCCGAAGGTTTTATTTTAGGCAGCTATGAACACGAACAATTTGCAAAGAATATTTCCGATCTTGTAATAATCAATCCGGTCAATACAATAGTGCATTTGGTATCAGACAATGTAAATGAATATGACTACTTTTTGGCTGATGCGAATGATAAATTAGTGGCCGTATTGTTTGGTAAAGATGGCAACTTATATGTGTCTTTGACTCGTAATCGCGGTATGAAAATACCAAATGCCATTTTCTTACATAATCCGACTCTTGTGAATTTAAAGAAGGTCAAAAGTATATCTCTCAGCCCTGACTCCAGACATTTGTTGCTTTACGGTATAGACTCAGATGACAAGTCCGGTGTGTATTTGATGAGTTTGCCGGACGGGCAGTTGAATTTTATGACAGATGGGCGCTCACCATTTTGGATAAACAACAAAACTTTCGTTTTTTATAAAGATGGAGAGGCGCGTCTTTTGACTCTAAACGGTGATAAGTCTGAGATTTTGTGGAAGTCGCCCGACCAACAAGATGCCATCAAACTTTTGACTCTTTCTAAAGACAAAAAGCATTTGGCGGTTTATTTCCCAAAATATAATAAAATTACTTTACTTAAATTGGCAGGAAACTCTGCGCAAGTTGTAGGAAGCATTGACGCGAAAGCATATGACATTTTATTGTCGCCAAGAGGTCGCTTTTTGGCAGTCTTGAAGAAGATTCACGCCCATAAAAAGACTTTGAATAAGATCGTGATTTATAAACTTGATACAGACGGCGCTAAAGAGTTGGATCTGCAAGTGTCAAACTCGGGGCTTTTTGACTTCGCTTATTCAGACGATTTTAAGCTGATAGATTGGTATGAGTAAAATAAGAAAGAGGGGCGTTTATTTTTATGATATAATACATAAATCATGACAGATATATTTGAGAATAAAACACAAGTAAAGCAAAACGGCATTAATGCATGGGCTTTTATTATCCCGGGCTTTTTAATGATTTTGCTTGCGCTCTTCTTGTTCTTATATATTTCCGGTATGTTTTCTGACCTTGTGTCTAAAGAGCAGTTGACGCGCGAAACCAAAGTGTTCAACCCGAGATTCCATGGCGGGGATTATGGCAAAAGAGAGCATAAAACATCAGGTTCTCCGAGAGCAATCAGAGGCAAATATGCGTCATATCTTTCCACCCCGGTTAATCTTCACAAGTATAAAGCACTGTTTATGGCTGCACCTGACAACGCTACTACTCTTGCTACGACTATGCTTACCGTCATAGATAAAGATGAAGATCCTGTAAAAATTGCCAAAAAAGATAAAAGCTCCGTGATGCACTTTGATGTTCATGGCAGAAAAGCTGCATTTTTGGAAATAAATCAGAAAAATTTAGAAAAAAAGAAAGAAGACTATTTGGCAACCGAGTTTAAGATAGACAACAATCTGTCCGATTTCTCAGTTTTAGATGCTACCGCAGTGCCGCTCAAGGACAAAGATAAGAAAGTGTATTATAGGAATTTAAGTTTGAATACACAAAATAATTCCGTTTTATTTAATGCTCTGGATACTTCTTACAAAGGCAAAAGAGTCCCCCACCTCGCTTCAAAGTGGGATATATATATTTTAGACATAAAGACCGGTAGGCTGCGTTTCGTTACACATGGCATGTACCCCAATTGGTTATCTAACAGCACATTTGCATACGTGGGAGATGAAGGGCTTTACATCTATAACACAGTAACAAAGCATGGTAGGTTAATGTATAAAACTCCGGGGAATACCAAAGGGTCATCAGATATGTACATGACGGTAAATGAAGATAAAGACTTATTGGCATGGGCATTTCCATCTTTGCGATATATGATGGTGTATTCTATAAAAGATGCCAAGATAGGCATTTTAAGAGAATTAAAGAAAATTTCCGGCATTTCTGCCATATTGCCGGTTTTCTCTCAAGATTCAAGGGTGATCGCATTTGTTGATGTCCCTGATTATGACAAATTCTCAAAATACGGCCCAAATACAACAAGCTCATACTTTAAGGTTTATGATTTTTGGCAAGGTAAAAACATTAAAACCCCGATTTCCGGATTTGATTTGAACAAAGGCAATAACATGTCCACTTTCCAACTAAACGCTTTATTAACTTACTAAATGTATATGATCAATTTACATAATAATACTCAAAGCAAGAACTACTATTTGATTGTTTTACTAACAGCGATGTCGGTGTTATTGTTTACAGTAAATATTAGTTACGCCAGCTTGAACGCTTCTGCCGGAGGCTCACACGATCATGAGTGTGAGCATCCGGTTAGTTCCAATGTGGAAAACGTAAACGGTTGTGGCGGAGGCTGCGGTGGAGGCGGCGGTCTTGGTGGTGGAGGTGATGATGATGTGACCGGTGGAGATGGAACCCCAAGCTGCTCCCCTTTTTATGTTTCTTGTGTTTCAGAAGCAAATGCTTGCGGCTGGGTTAACTATGGCAGGCGAGATATAGCTTGCGGTGGGGGCTGTAGCGCTCGGACTCCGGAACTCCCTAAATTTAAGGATGCAACTTCAAAGACTGTGGAGGCGGGAGCAGCTTGTTCTGCCAAAGACGCATGTGGTGATATAAAGCCTGATGGTATTATGTCGTGCATGGGAACATGTGAGCTGCAAGACATTACCGCTGTCTGCTCTAAGGAGAATGGAACTCCAGATAGTTTTGAGACCGCACTGAGTTGGGTTATACACAGCCCTTGGTCTTCTACAGGGCCTACCTCAAAGACCTGGCCGCCAAAATTATCTGATAAATATGTTGCGCTTAAAGTTTTTCCACCAATAGTCAAAAAACAAACAAAGGCTCAAGTATTTCTGCTCTTATATGGATTAGACTACTGTATAGTTAAAGGTTCAAATGGAGATGAGTGGCCAAGTTTTGGGCTCAACAGCAGCAAGCAAGAATATGTCACAAAACATAATTCCGGCAAGTGCCCGGAAAACGTCTTCCCAAGAAATCCATTTTTGGCAACTGAATCAGCAAGTAGCACAAATGAGTATAAATGCCCAAAAGAAAATCCAAAAGTCAACGAAGATATAACATTTATGGCAAATGTTTCAGTTACAGACACTGCCCCGTTAGATACGGAGACCGTCTATACGGTGGAGAAATGTTTTGTTATGGATCATTTGGGAAGAGTTTCAGAGTACATTCCCGATAAATCGGCTGGAGATTTACCTTCGGCTCGCGTAAAGGTCACACCGAAATTTATTGAAGAGTAATAATTTGTATTTGACACTTTGAAAAAAAATAGGAAATTTAAATTTGCTACTTGACTTATTCTGTCGTGACGTGTATAATTGCGCGCACTTGTTCTTTGACAATGCATAAAGGTAAGGTAGACGCAAGCAATTTTTTGCTTGGTTTATTCCTTTTTTGGTTTGTAAACATTTTTACAAAAAGTAAATCTTAAAGTAACGAACTTCCAAACATAGATTCAGAACGAATTTGTAGATTCTTTTGTTCTGTCCACATCTTTAATCAGAGTTTGATCCTAGCTCAGGGTGAACGCTGGCGGCGTGGATAAGGCATGCAAGTCGTGTGGGTTTAGACCCACGGCGAACGGGGTAGTAACACGTAGGAACATACCCTCAAGTTGGGCATAACCCGGAGAAATCCGGAATAATTCCCAATAGTCTAAGCGGTTTTTAACTTGCTTAGTAAAGCTCCGGCGCTTGAGGAGTGGCCTGCGTAGTATCAGCTAGTTGGTAGTGTAATGGACTACCAAGGCTAAGACGCTTAGGGGAGGTGAGAGCCTGACCCCCACCATTGGGACTGAGACACGGCCCAAACTCCTACGGGAGGCTGCAGTCGAGAATCTTCCGCAATGCCCGCAAGGGTGACGGAGCGACGCCGCGTGGTGGATGAAGCACTTCGGTGCGTAAACACCTTTTATAGGGGAGGAAGTTTATTGACGTTACCCTATGAATAAGGGGCTCCTAATCACGTGCCAGCAGGAGCGGTAATACGTGAGCCTCGAGTGTTACCCGGATTCACTGGGCGTAAAGGGTGTCTAGGTGGTTATGTTAGTCGCAAGTCAAATACCGAAGCTTAACTTCGGACTCGCTTGCGAAACGGCATAACTAGAGGGTGTGAGAGGTCTGTGGAACTCATAGTGTAGGGGTGGAATCCGTTGATATTATGGGGAACGCCGAAAGCGAAAGCAGCAGACTGGCGCATTCCTGACACTGAAGCACGAAAGCGTGGGTAGCGACCGGGATTAGATACCCCGTTAGTCCACGCCCTAAACGATCCTCGCTAGCTTTTGGGAGCATCGACCCTTCCAGAGGCGAAGCTAACGCGTTAAGCGAGGCGCCTGGGTAGTACGAGCGCAAGCTTAAAACTCAAAGGAATAGACGGGGGCTCGCACAAGCGGTGGAGCGTGTGGCTTAATTCGTCGATAAGCGAAGAACCTTACCCGGACTTGAAACCTATCCGTATGTCTTTTTAGAAATAAAAAGACCTTCAGGTTAGGCAGGTGATGCATGGCCGTCGTCAGTTCGTGGCTTGAGTTGTTCCCTTAAGTGGGGTAACGAACGCAACCCTCGTTGTCAGTTACAAGTGTCTGACGAGACTGCCCCCTAACGGGGGAGGAAGGTGAGGATGACGCCAGGTCAGCATGTCCCTTTGACGTCCGGGGCCGCACACGCGCTACAATGGGTGTTACAGCGGGGCGCGATCTCGCAAGAGTAAGCAAATCCTTCAAAAGCACCCCTAGTTCGGATTGAGGTCTGAAACTCGACCTCATGAAGCTGGAATCGCTAGTAATGGCAGGTCAGCACACTGCCGTGAATACGTTCTCGAGCCTTGTACTCACCGCCCGTCAACTCAAGGGAGCCGGGAGCACCCGAAGTCCGTGCTTGTCGCGTCCTAAGGTGAGCTCGGTGACAGGGAGTAAGTCGTAACAAGGTACGGCTACCGGAAGGTGGTCGTGGATTCATTCAATGTGAAGCTAGCTTGAGTCTCTGCTTAAGCAGACTTAAGTTAGGTCGATTGTCTTATATAGACAGGGCAATAACTATAATCCCTTCTTTTAGTTTGACACTGGAAAGACAGATGACAGCAGGGAAAGACCGCAATGTGGACAGAACAAAAGAGCATGCAAATTCTCTTTGAAAGCCGCGCTGAAAAGCAAACTTTGTTTGCTTTTCAGCGCGGCTTTTTGTGTATACAGAATAAAAATTCCCAGCAGGAGGCTTGAAAAAGCCTAAAACTTTGCTAAACTGTGGCAAGCGCGCGTGTAGCTCAGGTGGTTAGAGCGCAGTCCTGATAAGACTGAGGTCCTTGGTTCAAGTCCAAGCACGCGCACAAAAAACAACAGCTCACATCTATTTTATGACAGTTATAATTAGAAACAAAAATGCTATTTTAGAGCTCATCAAGTCCGGTGGTTTGGATGAGCTTCACATCTTACAAGGTTTGGCTCCTGATGAGAAGACAGAAGAGATATTAAGAGCCGCAAAGCATGCCGAGTTGCAAATCTTTTTTGATAGCAAAGACAAAATGCCGACTAGGCGCAGCGGTAGAACTCAAGAGGTGATATATGCCAAAACCACGATTAGAAATGTTCTGGACTTTGACACTTTATTAGACGAGCTGTATGCAAAAGATGAAACTCCTTTTTTTCTATTGTTGAACAAAGTGGATATTGATTACAACATAGCCGTGTTGGCAAGACTTGCATACGCCAGCTCTGTAAACGGTCTTTTTTTTGATGATGAGGTTAGACATATCATAAATGATGAGACAGTGCACATCTCTCTTGGGGCGATCCTTAGGGTGCCTGTCGTCAAGATGCGTAGCTACGAAGCAGTGAGTAGATTGAAAAAAGAAGGTATAAAAACTTTTGCTCTTGATATGTCCGGGAAAGCTTTTTATGATGCAGACTTAACAGGCCCAAGCGCTTTTTTGCTTGGCGCAGAAAAATCAGGTCTTAGCAAAGAGTTAATGTCAAAAGCTGATGATATTTTGTCACTACCTATGAAACATGGTATAGACTCGTTAAATGTTACAAGCAGCACCGCGCCGATTCTGTATGAAAAACTAAGACAAGAATCAAAAGCAAGTGGCAAGTTTAATGGAATTAAGTTATAATTGCAAATATGTCAGATAAAACAACAAATACAACAGATGCTAAACCGCAACAAAGAAATCTTAACCAACGCATAGAGGACTTGGTTTTGGCGATGGAAAGAGTAGAACAGCTTGCAGACAAAAAATTCTCAGCCAGAGCCGCTTTCTGGCGTGGTGTTATGCAGGGACTTGGGATTGTTGTCGGATCCACCATAGTTGCCGGGATTTTATATACCGTATTGGTGAGGTTTATAAGTCCGCAACTGATTCAACAGCTAATGTTGGACAATGCCGTGGAGAGAAGCCTGCAGCACGATAACTAATGTGTTATAATTGCTCAGAATTATAAATTTAACAACAATAGTTTATGCAAAATACAATAAAAGAAATTTTTGCAGCCGGCGCAGGATTGGTCTCAAGCACCAAGAGTAAGGCTGACAAGATAGCAAAAGAACTTATTAAAAAAGGAGAATTGGCGGTAAAAGATAGAGATAAGTTTGTAAAAGATTTGATGCAAAAAGCTGACTCGGCAAAAAAGACTTTGGATAAGAATGTGGAGTCTGCTGTAAAGACTGTCTTGAAAAAGCTTGATATTCCAACACGCAGGGAGATAAACGCAATCAAGCG
>CAYPCF010000005.1:20284-23140 GCA_964409155.1 uncultured Candidatus Saccharibacteria bacterium
TTATTTAAGTCTCAAGAGTTTTTCAGCGCGCTGCACGCTCTCGGGCGTTTTCAGTCGTCCTTTCAAAATAGCGATGAGTAGAGCCAGGATTAAGATCGTGCCTATTTGAAAGATGAGTATATACAACCACGCATAAAACACTGCTCCCGTACCGGATAGTAGGTATATGACAAGTCCGGCGCCCAAAGTAACCCAAAGTAAAATACCCAACACAAACATCACCACACCTGACAAAGAAATAAACAGTGCTATTTTGATATCATGTTTTACACTTTGACCTATATCATCTTTGACAAAGCGTGCCGTAGAAGCAAAAGGTATCAAACCACCTTTAACGAGAGCAAACACAGAACTTAGAAAAGATAGAATCTTCTCTTTGCTAAATTTGTTGTTTTGTTCTGTAGTTTCTTCCGGCTCTAATACTTCAACATCAATTACATGTTCATCTTTATTGTTCATATGGTAGAATTATAGCATGAAAATAGCAGTAATGTCAGATTCTCATGACGAGCTTGACAATTTGGCTTGGGCACTCGGTAAGGCAAGAGATTTAGGCGCGCAAAAAATATTCCATCTTGGCGATGTCGTATCTCCGTTCGTGTATTTGGACGTCTTGTCAAAATTTGAAGAAGATTTTGAAGAGTTTATCTTGGTGTTTGGTAACAATGACGGAGATCAAACTCACTGGATTAAACTATCGCAGGAAAACGCAAAGTTGAACATGCTGCCGGGAGATTTCAGAGAATTGCTTGTAGAAGCTAAGAAGATTTTTCTGACGCATTACCCTGAGATTGCAGAGCTGGCAGCGCTATCTGGCAAGTATAAAGCGGTTTTTCATGGGCATACACATTTGATGCGCAAGGAATATGTGAAAGATTGTTTGCTTGCAAACCCCGGAGAGTTATTAGGTAAAAGGACAGGTGAAGTTAGCTTTGCCATCTGGGACAGCAAGAGTAATATTTTTGATTTCATTATAAAATAAATAGCAATTGATTTATTTTGAGGCAATGTTATTATTGTAAGCACCTTAACTCAAGATAAGTAAAAGATTATGGAAGAAATCCCCTCGTTTTTACAGTATCTCATAGTAGCTTTTCTTCTTTTAATGTCTGCGCTCTTCTCAGGGCTTACTCTTGGACTTATGGGGCTTTCATCTTACGAGCTAAAGCGCAAGGCTGAGCTTGGGGATGCAGATGCGGACAAAGTCTACAAAATCCGTAAAAGAGGCAACCTTCTTTTGACAGCTTTACTGTTGGGCAATGTGGCTGTCAATGCTGTGCTATCTATTTTTTTAGGCTCATTAACAAGTGGAGTGCTTGCTGCTGTAATAGCCACAGGGCTTATAGTTATATTTGGGGAGATTATACCGCAGGCTATTTTTTCTCGTTTTGCTCTTAAACTTGGGGCGCGCTTTGCTTTGGCGGTGAGGGTGTTGCTTTTTGTTTTGTATCCGGTGATAGCTCCGATCGCTTTTGCGCTGGATAAGATTTTAGGAGAGGAGCTGCCCACTATTTATTCCAAAAAAGAATTAATCAAACTGATAGAGGAACATGAGGATGCCGGAGATAGCGAGATAGACGAAGACGAAGAAAGAATTCTAAAAGGCGCCCTGACTTTTTCTGAAAAGTTGGTAAAAGATGTTATGACACCCGAGACCGTTATAGAATCTTACAGCATCAATCAAAAGATAGACAAAAACTTTATTAAAAAAGTAAAAAGCTCCGGTTTTTCGCGTTTGCCGATTTTTGACAGCGACAATGAAGAGATAGTAGGTATTTTACATGTCATTGATTTAATAGGGTTAGACGGCGAAGAGAAAAAGCACATTAAAGACATGCCGTTATCCAAACCGGAATTTATCAATGAAAATGAAGCGTTAGATGATGCTCTCAACAAATTCTTAAAATCACATAAGCATCTTTTTATTGTTAAAAATGAATTTGGCACGGTTACCGGAGTTTTATCACTGGAAGATATCGTGGAGGAGATTTTAGAGCAAGAGATAGTGGACGAGCGTGACAAGCACGAAGATTTGCGTGAGTTTGCAAGATTGCATAGTAATACATAGTAAGTAATACACAGTAATACATATGGTAAAATAACTACCATGTCTTATAACAGCAAAGCCTTCACCCTTGTTGAGTTACTTGTCGTGATAGCCATAATATCATTGTTGGCCACTGTTGTTCTGTCTGCTACAAATAAAGCGCGTTTAAAAGGAAAAGTTGCTCGTACAATAGCGCAGATGCGTCAGATACAACAAGCGGTTATGCTTTATATGGAAGACACGGGGAAACAGCCTCCATCGTGTAGATTGGATTGCACAGAAACAACTGATCCTCTTCTAACAAATGTGGGAAGCGTATCCGGGTGGAATGGTCCATACATCCAAGGCGGCGTATATAATCGCAAGCATCAATGGGGAGGTCATATGGGAATTTATGTTACAGATTATGATAATAATGGTAAGCAAGAAGTGTGGATAATACTTGATGACGACGCGCCGGGGACTAATTTTGCTGATAATTCGGGGCAAATACCAGATGATGCCATGCAAATGTTAGATGATAAAATAGATGATGGTAATGTGCATACAGGCACTTTGTTTGTAGGTGATGGTACACCACCTTTTGCTACAGGTGAAGCTGCTTGGTTGGTATCCGGTTCTGAACTTTAGGCGATAGCTCAAATGCATTTATTTTGACAAAGAAAGCGCGTTTTAGTATGCTGTGTACAATATGATAAGTAAACTACAAATTTGTGATTATTTTAAGGGCAAAAAGGTTTTACAAATGGGGCTAGGGCTTTTAGGGCGCGCTGTGGGCGATGCAGAGTTTATTGCCAAAAACTGCCATC
>CAYPCF010000006.1:0-19621 GCA_964409155.1 uncultured Candidatus Saccharibacteria bacterium
GGCATTCTTATGGAGATGATGGATGTTTCATTTCCAAAGATAGTAATAATCATTGGATTTTGAATGCTCAGTCCTCTGGTCCTGACCATTCTCAACCTACTCAATGCGGTGCAGTATGTGTAGATGGTGGCTTAGGTGGCGGTGGCGGAGGGTCATCTCTCTGGACAGCAAACGGAAATGATATCTACAGAAACACCGGCAACGTCGGCATTGGCATGACGAGTCCAGGTGAAAAACTGGAAGTTAACGGCAATGTAAAGGCGACTGCGTTTTTGTATACTTCAGATAGGCGCTTGAAAACAGATATCAAAACCATAAACGGACTTGAGCTTATAGATGCTTTGCGCGGAGTAAGTTTCAAGTGGAAAGAAAACGGAGACAAATCCATAGGGCTTATAGCTCAAGAGGTGGAAAAGGTAGCGCCTGAGCTTGTAAAAACAGACAAAAACACAGGGTTAAAATCCGTTCTCTACGCCAACCTTGTGGCGCCACTTATAGAGGCGGTCAAGGAGTTGCATACAATCTTGCTTGATATGCAAAGAAAAATAACAGAACTATTTGAAAATGATGCTCGTCAAGACCGTGAGATTAAAGCGCTTCAAATGCGTATACAAATGCAGTCAAAGATGATAAAAGACCTTCAAGATAAATTAAAGTAACAAGTAAGACATGTCTGAAATTTTTATGCGCGCATTGAAGGAGAATGTATATTACCGAATTTTACTTTATATTGTATTTGCTGCACTTTTGCCCCCGCTTTTAAGTTGGGCGATAAATACAATTTCTACAGGGTATAGAATAACAAGCACACCGCAAACAATAGACGCTCACGGAACATGCAAAGTAGTTTCAAGCACAAGCGCAAATGAATACTTTGCCCCAACACGCACAGCAACAGAATGGAATGCATTTTTAAACAATAAACCCAACGGCGTCAGTATAAATGGTTGTGGATGTAAATTGCGATACAAAGTGAAAACATCTACAGATGAGTCAGGATGGACATATACTGATTGGGGTGTTAAAAACAATGGCGCGTGGGTTGATGGTCCAAAAGTTTATGTAGATGGGAATAAGCCGGACTTGTCTTTTAAAGTAGGCTTATATTGTGATCCGAATACCAATTTGCAGTTGGCTTATAGATACAGGGGTAATCATGGACCATATGATAGTGCGACTATCGGCTCAGATGCTTCGGATCGTTCTGTCACTTCTACAGCTGGTACCTGGGTGGAAGGGAGTTACACAAACCCATACACTAAAAGCTGTGATATGTCAGGAGGAGATGGTGGTTGTGCTACAATGATATATGAAAAAAATGAGTCTGGCAATGTGTCTTGTGATACCCGTGTTAAGTTTAATGACGGGAATTGGCATTATGGTAATATAGCTGACACCTACGGATCATATTTAGATGGTTATGGAACAGCGTGTCCATCCGGTGGCTGTTCTTTACAGATGGGTATAAAATGTAGTGCTAACTAATCAATTACTCCATCGTCTGTAGGCTGTGGTGGTGATTATAATTCAATTATGAATAACTATGGCGGGCGTTACAATGCACCATACAGTCCTAATCGATATGTCATGGTCGCCCTAAAATCCGACGGCTCAATAGTCGCCTGGGGCAACTCTTACTTCGGCGGCTCCGGCGCCCCAACAGGAACAGGGTTTGTGTCAATAAATGGAGGTGACAATCCTTGCCAATAAATTTTGAGCGGTATTATGCAAGCCGGAAGGTTTTATGTCTTTATTTACCAAGTTTGAGATACACTGCTTAGCTTTTTGCCATAAAGAAAACTTACCCGTGTAAGTTAGCTCCAAGCTCGGTGTTTTTGATTATCAATCTAAATAATGTAGAATATATGCCATATGGCTATACCGAATTCTCCAATATACAAAAACAAAATGCGAGGCGCGGTGTATCTGCTTAATTTTATTTTCGCGTTACAGTCTGCAACTGTCGGCTACTTCGGGGCAAATTACCTTAGTTATCTTGGTCTGCCGGAAAGATACATAGCTTTTGTTTTTGCTTTGGTGTCTTTGTGCGCGATGTTGAGTTTTTTTGTATCATCAAGACTTTTTAACCGTTTTGGGGCATACAAAGTCGTTTTTATCTCATCTGTTTTTTATCTTTTTACTTACCTTGCGCAGGCCTACCTTAGAGATATCAGAGTCATTATACCGGTCTTTGTCTTGGGCGCGGCGCCGGCGGCGCTTTTAGTGGCGGCGCTGGACTCGCTGATGGAGCGCTTTACAGGCAAAGAGGAGGAGACGGGCTCTCAAAGGGGCATGTTCATCACACTTGCCAGCGCCGCCTTTGTGGTCGGGCCCTTCTTGGGTGGCCTCCTTGTAAAAGGAAATGACTTCAAATCTTTGTGGCTTGCCGGTTCGGCTTTTTTGTTGGCTTTGATGACGGTTTTGTTTTGGAAGTTTAAAAGTGTTGAGAAAATAAAATACAAAGAATTCCATGTGGTAAAAACACTGCGCGCGATAGCGCGCCATAAAAATATTTTAAATATTTTTATGGCGCAGTTCGTCTTGTATTTTTTCTATTCCATTATGGTTATATATACAAGCGTTTATCTTAAAAATGTATTAGCCATTCCATACGATAGGATAGGGTTTATATTTGCGTTTATGTTGCTTCCGTTTGCATTTATGACTGTTCCATTGGGGAAACTCGCAGATACCAAATACGGAGAAAAAGAAATGTTGCTTGCAGGCCTCATTGTTACAGCCATCTTTACGGCTCTTTTTGCGCTGATGCCATATCACTCTGTCTTTGTCATAGCGGGACTTTTGTTCGGGACAAGGGTAGGCGCATCCATGGTGCAGACCATGACGGAGACTTACTTTTTCAAACAAGTTGACGGCAAAGACACAGACCTTATCAGCGCATTTCGCGCAATGTATCCTTTGGCAAGTATCATCGCGCCTCTTATGGCAAGCCCGATACTCTTTTTTGCTTCTTTTAAGGAACTATTTTTGTTTTTGTCTGTGATTGTTTTCTCGGGAGTCTTTTTTGCTTTAAGGATTAAGGATACATTGTAGGGATATTGTTGTAGAAGTATTGTAGGTGGCGCACGGCGTAGCCGTGCGCCATTTGTTATGCATCGTTGCTACACTGTTACAACAACAGGGATTACTATCGGCATTTTATGTGTTTGCTGTAAAAGGTAGTCGGCTATTGACGCTTGAAGCTCTTGCTTGAGTTTGTCTAAGTCAGGGTGCGGATGCTTGCGCATAGTATCTTCAACTATTTTTTTGATTAGCAAGCGCACCTGCCCGAGCAGTTCTTGAGAGTCTCGCAAATACACGAACCCGCGAGAGATGATGTCGGGAGATTTTTTGAGTTTACCGGTGCGCATGTGTATTGTTGCCACTATGACAAAGATGCCTTCTTGAGACAGGAGCTTTCTGTCGGATATGACGGTCGTTTGTATGTCTTTTACTTTTTTACCTTCTACAACCCTTGTCACATTTGGCGCCTTTTCTTTTAGGTGCACGATTTTGCTTCCCTTGTCACGGATTTCTATAACAGAGCCGGTGTCAGGTATCACTATGTGATCTTCCGGCATGCCGAGTTCGGCCTCTAAGTCAGCATGCACTCTCAACATGTAGTAAAAGCCATGATGGGGCACGAAGAATTTCGGCTTTATCTGTTTGTGTATCCAGCGCGCTTCCTCGCGGTTACCGTGTCCTGAGGCATGCACATCACTTGTCTCATATGTTACGATGTGTGGTCCTAAGCGGGCGATTTTGTCTTTTAGTTTCTGTACTGAGCGCTCATTGCCGGGTATGACAGAAGATGACAAAACCACGACATCGTTCGGGCGGAGCTTTATGGCTTTATGTGTTTCGTTTGCCATGCGCATGAGTGATGCATACTCATCTCCTTGCGCTCCGGTTGCAAGGATGAGTATTTTATCAACCGGATAGTCAGCCATCTGATCAAGTGTGATAAAAGTGGAGTCTTTGGCTTTTGTATAGCCAAGCTGCTTGGCGATTGCCAAGTTGTTAATCATACTGCGTCCGTCTATGACCACTTTGCGACCATGCTGTTCGGCTATTTCTATAATCTTTAAGACACGCTCTATTTGTGAGGCGAAAGTGCCAATGATGAGTCTTTTGCCTTGCGCATTTCCTATAATCTCTTTAAAAGTTTCAAAGACTTTATGCTCAGGGATTGACCACCCCGGGCGCGAGGTATTTGTGGAGTCCATAAGCAAGACCAACGCCTTTTCTTTTTGGAAGACAGAAAACGCATCGTATTCTTTTTTGAACACCACGCCATCTTCGTGGTCTAACTTGATATCTCCGGTTATGACAACTCCGCCAAACGGGGTTTTGATGATAACTCCCATTGAGTCCGGAATAGTATGAGTGGTGCCGAAGAATTTTACGGGAAGAGAGCCAATCTTTATCTCATCGCCCGGGTTTACTATTTTGATTTCCGGCTCTTTGACCTCAGGGAATTCTTCATATCGCTTTTTTATCATTACTGCGGTAAATTCGCGTGTGTAGATAGGTGGTGCTCCAATAGCGTCAGTTATGTATGTTAAAGCTCCGGTGTGGTCCAAGTGACCGTGGGTGATGATGATACCGCGAATCTTCTCTTTGCGCTCCTCCAAGTATTGAGTGTTGGGCAAGATGTAGTCAATTCCGGGAGTGTCGTCTTCTCTGAACATAAAGCCGGCATCTACCACCCATATGTCGTCGTTGAACTCTATCGCCGTCATATTGCGTCCTATTTCCTCAACCCCGCCGAGAGTAAGGATACGCACAGTATCTTTTTCCAAAGGCGGGATCACATCACTGTGCCTTTTGGTCATCACGCGCTCTGAGAGCACAGGCCTGCGCATGCGGGATTCATTTTTGAGTCGTCTTGCGCGCGCCGCTTTATGTGACGCCTTTTTAAAAGGTTTTCTCGTTGTCGTGCTATTACTCGTGCGGGTTTGTGAACCTGTCCGTGCTGCAGGCTGAGTCCTTCTGCCGGCAGTCTTCGTTCCTTTTTTGTCAATCATATGTTTAATGTATTTTAAATTACTGATAATTATTTTTAATAAGTCTTTTATTTGAACCAATTCCACAAAAGCTCTCTTTTAAGCGACCAGTTATATATGTCGGCGAAGCGTTCGTGTGCCTGGTTTACAAAATGCATTTCATTTCCGGATATTTGTCTTGGCAATATGTATAAAAAGTGGGGGCTATACAGGAAGACGGCCGGTGCGTCAGAGACAATCTGCGCGTTAATCTCTTTCAAGAGTTCTTGTCTTTTAGCGTCGTCTTGTGTGGCAGATAGTTGACTGAGCAACGCATCTACTTTCTTGTTGTGATATTGCGCTATGTTAAGACCGGGGTCATCTCTTTCTGAGGAATGCCAAAATGCATACAGGTCTTCTGCGCGACCCGGCATCTCGCCAAATAGCAAAGCTTCAAACTTGCGTTGCCTTATAATCTTTTGAATAAGGCTTCCAAGCTCGTATTTTTTGAAAACCACTTTAAATCCGGCTTTTTTCCATTCATCTTGCAAAAAGTTAGCTACTTTTTCCAGCTCCTCTGCGTTGGATACAGATAAAACCAGAGTAAACTCTTTGTCTTTTTTCTCCCAGAGTCCGGATTTGTTCTTTTTCCATCCGGCAGAGCTCATGAGCTTGTTGATTTGTTCTGATCTTTCGTCATCTGACAGTTTGTCTTGCTCTGATAAATCTTGTTTTATGAAAATTGACGCAGGTCCATACAAAGCGTCAGCATGACCTTGCAGGATTGACTCGGCAAGCCTCTTTTTGTTTATCGCCAAGCTCAGAGCTTTACGGATTTTTACATCGCTTAAGTTTATGTTTTGGGCGGGATTAAAGAACACCATAAATTCTCTCGGGTATTTCATCTCAAACAGCTTTGAGTCTTTGCGAGCGAATTTGTCCAAATCCATAGGGGATATTGCCGATAGGGCGTTTAGCTCGTTTTGTTTCCATGCAAGGAGTCTTTCTTTGCTATTGGGATAAGTTTTGATATACAAGTCTTGTATTTTGACTTTGGACAAGTAAAAGTTGTCATTTGCCACCAAGTGGTACGAGCTGGGGATGCCCATCTTGTCTTTTTGGATTGACTCTAACTTGAAAGGTCCGGACCCCACCGGTTTTTCATTGTAGATACTCAGTTGCATTTCAGATGATTTGCTTTGCTCCCAAATATGCTTTGGCAGAATGCCAACGGTTGTGTTTTCCAAAAAGCCATAGAAAGGCCTTTTCAATGTGAAAGATATTGTTCTGTCGTCTATGATTTGAGCCGTTATGTCTTTCCAAACAGGGCGCAAAGGGCTTCCACTTGCCGGGTCTTGTATGCGTTGTATTGTAAATGCCACATCTGCCGCCGTGACGGGACTCCCATCTTGAAAAGTGGCGTTTGGTCTCAGGGTAAAAGTATAAACTTTGCCATCTTTTGATACCGAGTATTTCTCTGCAAGGTCAGCTTGCAAGTTGCCGTCTGGCCCGGGACGCATCAGCCCGGAGTAGACAAGCGCCGTCAAATCCTTGTCGGTGTCGCTAAGAGCCAGGACGGGGTTGATGAACCTTGCTGTCCCTATAACCCCTTCTGTAAGAGTGCCTCCTGAGGTGCTCAATACGGAGGAATGACGCATGCTATATTTGTATAACAAGGCGTATCCTGCAAGCAAGGTAACGACAAGTAATGCAAGCAGGAGCATTTTTTCCGACAATCGTATAGTTTTAAAATTTAATAACAAATTACTCGGTTTTTTCATATTGTATCTTGGAAATTTTAACAATTTTGCATTTCAAGAAAGAGACAGGTCAAACAAAGGTGTTGTGTCTGAGCCTTGCTTTAGGTGAGCCGTATTGTTGTCGCGATAGTCGCCTACAACTACAAGATGATAGCCGCCAAAGCAGACAGAACGAATATAATTGCAGCTCCTATTGTGATATTAAACAGTAACTTTTCCACTCCTCGTCTTGTGTGAAAACCTGAAGAAAAATTATCGGTCCCGAAAGCTCCACCCAAGCTTGCGCCGGTTTGTTGCAATGCGATAGCCACTATCAAGATGATTGATACAACCAGCTGCAGATAGGGCAAGATTGATAAAATCGTCTCTTTCATAAAATCAATGCTACAAGGATAGCAGGTTTTGCGCAAAAGTCAAACTTTAATATTGTGCGCCGGGCGGGGTTGCTTGCGCGCAAGCAACCCCGCCCGGCGCAGCCGATACTATCATAAGACAACAAAAAAACCAACGGTTCAATATTGCATTTTGTAGCACAAAAGTGTAGAATGTAGCCACAAATTTATCAATTAATAATTTTAAGTAAAGTGCACTATGAGTAAGTTGAAGCTTAAAGCAATAGGCGCAAAAGTGATTGTGCGCCCGGTAAAAGAAGAAGAAAAGACAGCTTCCGGTATCATCTTGCCGGAATCATCAAACAGTGAAAAAACGAACATGGGTGAGATAGTTGCCATAGGCAAAGTTTCAGAGCCATATAAAGAGCTTGAGGTTGGTGATAGAGTCTTGTTCTCTGAATTCGGATACGACAAGATAGAGTATGACGGAGAAGAGTATTTTGTAATGCCGGACAACAAAGTCTTGGCAGTTATCAATTAGAAGTAATATTAATTAATTTAAAACGCATATGTCAGCAAAAAAAGTGATATTTGATAACGATGTAAGGGCTGAGTTGCAGTCCGGGGTTTCTACCGTGGCAAATGCTGTCCGAGTAACCATCGGTCCGAGAGGTAGAAATGTCGCACTGGATAAATCATTTGGCGGGCCGAGAATTACAAACGACGGCGTCTCTATAGCCAAAGAGATAGAGCTTAAAGATAAGTTCAAGAACATGGGCGCCGAGGTTATAAAAGAGGTGGCAAGTAAGACAAATGAAGTCGCAGGAGACGGAACCACCACAGCCATGGTGCTTACACATGCGATTGTGGAGGAGGGATTTAAACGCACGGCAATGGGTGCAAACGCAACAGTCGTGCGTCGTGGTATAGAGAAGGCCGCAAGTGATGCCGTAGAAGAGTTGAAGAAAGTCTCAAAGCAAGTGAAAAACCAAGAAGATATAGTCGCTGTGGCAAGTATTTCTGCAGAGTCCGAAGAACTTGGCAAAACCATAGCCGAGACAATAGACAAAGTGGGCAAAGATGGAGTGGTAACGGTGGAAGAATCGCAGACTTTCGGTATATCTTCCGAGGTAGTGGAAGGTTTGGAGTTTGACAAAGGTTATGTGTCTCCATACATGGTTACCAATACCGAGAAAATGGAAGCGGTGGCAAAAGACGCCAAAGTGCTTGTAACAGACAAGAAAATCAGCTCAATACAAGAAGTCCTGCCACTTTTGGAAAAGTTGGCGCAAACAGGCAAAAAAGAGTTGGTCATCATAGCCGATGATGTGGAGGGTGAAGCGCTTGCCACATTTGTGGTTAACAAGTTGCGAGGCACATTTTCCGTTCTGGCTATCAAAGCGCCCGGTTATGGCGACAGGAAAAAGGAACTCTTGGGAGACATTGCGACAGTTCTCGGCGCTCAGGTGGTTACAGAAGAGCTTGGCATGAAGCTTGAAGATGTAGATTTGGATGTGCTTGGTGAGGCAGGCAGAGTTGTGGCAAACAAAGACAAAACGGTCATTGTGGACGGTAAAGGCAAAAAAACCGCCATCTCTGACAAAATCGCGCAACTGAAAGCGCAACTTGAGAATGCAGACTCAAAATTTGACAGAGAAAAACTTGAAGAAAGGATTGCGAAGCTGTCAGGAGGTGTGGCTGTCATACGCGTCGGCGCCGCTACAGAGACCGAGATGAAATATCTAAAAGACAAGATAGAGGACGCGGTAAACGCAACAAAAGCGGCAATAGAAGAGGGAATAGTCCCGGGAGGCGGAACTGCTCTTGTAAAAGTGGCGGAAGCATTAAGCAAAAACAAAACAGCCCAAGAAAAAGATGAGTTTGGCGTTGGTTACAGGATCCTCATCAATGCTTTAAGAGCGCCTTTCAAACAGATAGTGGCTAACGCAGGAAGAGAAGATGCCGAAGTAATTATGAAGGATATGAATAAATCAGGAGTTAACTACGGCTTTGACGCTTCAAAAGATGAGCAAGAGCCGGCAATAGTGGACATGTTCAAAGAAGGCATTATAGATCCGGTGAAGGTGGAAAGGGCCGGTATACAAAACGCATCATCGGCAGCAGCTGTTCTTCTTACAACCGAGGCGGCGATAGCTGAAGATGAAGAAGAGAAAGAAGCGCCGGCTGCGCCGGCAATGCCGGGCGGAATGCCGGGCATGATGTAATCTTGCCGTTGCTATAGCAAAAACGCAAGAGCTTGGCTCTTGCGTTTTTGTGTTTTGCCTGTCTTTATGATGCTTAATTTAGTTCAAGTTTTCAACTCAGCCTCCGGGAAATATCACTCAATATATTCACTGTAAGACTTTCTGTCTGTAGAATTGACAATGTAAAATATTTCGTGTAGTATTTGCGCATTATGAGCAAGACAATAGAGTTACAAGTAGAAAAAAGAGATGGGTCTGTCAGCGCAAAGACTCTGAGAGAACAAGGTTTTGTGCCCGCTGTTATTTATGGGCCGGCCGATGAACCCGTATCTGTGAAGATACCAGTTAATGAATTTTTGCGTGTGTGGAATGACGCCGGCGAATCCACCATTATAGATATCAAAGGTTTGGATGATGAAAAAGAGGTGCTTGTCAAAGAGGTGCAGTGGCACCCTGTAAAAGATACCCCTGATCATGTTGATTTTTATGCAATTGAGAGAGGAAAGACACTTACACTTGCGGTTCCTTTGGAGTTTAAAGGAGAGGCTCCGGCAGAAAAACTTGGAGGTATTGTGGTAAAGGTTATGCATGAGGTGGAGGTTGAGACAAGGCCAAGAGATATTCCGCAGAGTCTTGAAGTGGATTTGGCACAGCTTACAGACTTAGACAGCGTGATAGCTGCAAAAGATATTAAAGCGCCTGAGGGTGTGAAGATTCTTGCTGATGAAGATGAGACGGTAGCGTCTGTTTCAGAACAGAAAGATGAGCCGTTAGAGGCACCTGAACAAGAAGAAGCTTCAGAGGCAGAAGAAGCTACAGAGGAAGAAGCCAAAACTGAAGAATAGATTTGTTTGTTGTTTGAGTAAGCGGGGGCCGGCGCAGCCGGCCCCCGTTCGCTATTTCTGCCAGTTTTGATATAATATGAAGCATGCGAAGCAAAGCTGCGATATTTGCATTGAGTTTTTTGTTATTGTCTTTATCTTTGTCGGCGCATGCGGAAACAGAGGCGCAACGCAGGGCAAGACTGCAAAGAGAATTGGCACAAGTGGAAGCTCAGATAAAAGAGCAAGAGAAGCTGGTGAGCGCTCTTTCACATGAAAGGCGGTCCTTGGAGCGTGATGTGAAGCTGATAGATGCACAAGTCAGAAAATCAGAGCTGGCGATAAAACAAAGAAATTACAGCATTATCAAATTACAATCAGAAATCAAAAAATTAAACGGCAAACTCGGCAATCTTGATGAAAAACTCAAAGAGGGCAAGGGTTATTTGGCGCGTATATTTAGAAAAACTCAAGAACTTGATGATTACAGTTTAGTTGAGTTGTTTTTAAATAAAGGCAGCATAAATGAAGTTCTGAGGGAGTTAAACAATTACAACAGCATAAACAGGGCGCTTCAAGGTTATTTTAAGGATATATCAGAAACCAAAAGCACGATACAAGAACGCAAGAAATCCTTAGAAGCGAAAAAGGCCGAAGAGAGGCGTTTGCGTGAACTCCAAGCCCTTGAGAAAAGAAAAATAGAACAAAAGAAAAAAGAGAAAGCGCATATCTTGCGCATAACCAAGGGTAAAGAGTCAGAATACAAAAAGGTATTGGAATATCAAAGACGCACGGCAGCCGATATACGGGCCGCGCTATTTTCTCTGAGAGATACCAAGGGTATTAAATTTGGCGCAGCATATAAATACGCAAAGGAAGCCAGCGCAAAAACGGGCGTATCACCGGCACTTATATTGGCAATTCTGACGCAGGAGACAAATCTGGGTAAAAATGTCGGCACCGGAAATTGGAAGGTGGACATGCGTCCCAAAGACAGGCCCATTTTCAAAAAGCTAATGGCGGAGCTTGGCTTTAATCCGGACAAAATGCCCGTTTCTAAAAAACCATGGTATGGATGGGGCGGAGCTATGGGGCCTGCTCAGTTTATTCCTTCCACTTGGGTCTTGTATAAAGACAGATTGGCGCGTATCACGGGGGAGAATCCTCCAAACCCTTGGAACCCGAGAACCGCATTTTTTGCAACGGCGTTACTGATGAAAGACAACGGTGCTGATGCGGGGACGCGGTCTGCCGAGCGTCTCGCCGCTTTGCGTTATTTTGCCGGATGGAAAAATGCGCGCAAGCCCGCGTATGCATTTTACGGCGACGGAGTCATGGAATTTAGAGACAAATATCAAAGACAGATTAATATCTTGGAGGGGAGATAGTCGGTATGGGTAAAGCTATTGTAGTTATCGTAGGGCAGACCGCAAGTGGCAAGACCTCTTTGTCCATAAAAATGGCAAAACGCTTTGATGGTGAAGTGATATCTGCCGACTCAAGACAGGTCTACAGAGAGTTAAATCTGTGCAGCGGCAAGGTTACAGAAGAAGAAAAGCAAGGTGTCAGGCATTATTTGCTTGATCTGGTGTCGGCAAAAGACGGGGTTTTTACCGCACAAGATTTTAAGAAATTTTTTCAAAAGGCATTGGATGAGATTGACTCTCATGGAAAACTTCCGATAGTCGCAGGCGGATCAGGTTTTTACATAGATGTGGCGCTTGGCAAAATTAAGCTTGATGATATTGAAAGAGACAAAGCATTGGCAGAGGAGCTAAACAGTAAAACAACGAGTGAGTTGCAAGGTGTATTAAAAGATGTAACAAGACAAGTTCCGGAAGGTCTGGATTTGAACAATAAAATAAAACTGATACGCGCCATAGAATTTGCGCAGCAAGGGAAAGAGTTCGCATTCAAAAGACGAAGTGCTGATATCGGCCGGCGTATCTTGTGGATAGGAATAAAATGGGAGAAGGATATTTTACGCAAAAGGATTAAGACGAGACTCAAAGAGCGTTTTGAACAAGGCATGTGTGATGAGGTCAGGCAGTTGCACAAGTCGGGAGTGTCTTGGGAGAGACTGGATGCTCTCGGGCTTGAAGTGCGTTATTGCACACAATACATACAAGGTGTCTTAGATCAGGAGGCATTTCTGGAAGTTTTGGAAAATAAAATTTGGCAATATGCCAAGCGGCAAGCAACTTATTGGAGACAAAATCCGGAAATTATTTGGTTTGATGCCGAAGACACGGAGCAAATTTTAAGATTTACGGAAGAGAATTTACATAAAAACTAATTTACTTTTACCGTGTATTTTGGCGGGCCCACTCCGACTTGAACGGAGAACGGCGGTTTTGGAGACCGCTGTTTTGCCAATTAAACTATAGGCCCTCAATCGTTATCTCATAATTGAGATTATAAGCTAAAACCAGGCTTGTGCGGATAACGGCGCATAGCCGGAGGCGGTAGATTATTTGTGGAGACCGCGCTGCTAAGCTTTGCCAATTAAACTATAGGCCCTCAATCGTTATCTCATAATTGAGATTATAAGCTAAAACCAGGCTTGTGCGGATAACGGCGCATAGCCGGAGGCGGTAGATTATTTGTGGAGACCGCGCTGCTAAGCTTTACTGCGCAGATGGTTTTTTACGATTTAGTCTTGCCTCACTCAAAAAGAACAGCTGATAGCATTATAAAGATTATATGCGCTTTTGCAAATTTCTGATTTATCCACATTTAAATTGGTAATGGATCAATATTGATAAAATAATTTGTTATAATACAGCCATGGTATCAATAGATCCGGTGATTGAGTCTGTAAGACGAAATGCCAAGGTGAGTAGAGATCTTGCGTTGCTCTTTGTAAGCCGCGTGTTAATGAGGGTGTCTCTCGGTGCCCTTGGAGTCTTTTTGCCGATTTTTCTTTATGAGCAGTTGGCGCCGGCTTTGGGTTCTCAGTTGGCTGTGATGCAGGTTATCTTGATATTTCTCAGTGTTTATACGCTACACTTACTACTTGCGCCAATTGCAGCATCGCTGTTTCACCGTTGGGGGATGAGGAGGATGATGGCGACAGGTATTTTAATGGCGTCTATTTCAATTTTGGCCTTATATTTCTTCCACGAGATGGCTTTGGCAGGTATGGTGTTGTATATTTTTACTACAGGTATTTACCGAGCTCTCTACTGGGTCCCATATCATGTTGATTTGACACACGAGTTAGACGGCAACAGACGCGGTAGGCAACTTGCCTTGATGGCGAACTTGTCAGACTTGCTCGTTGTCGCTGTGCCGTTTTTAGGGGGTGTGGCCATTGCGTACTTTGGAGGTTTCCAAGAAGTGTTTATAGTGGCGTCATTTTTGATGGTAGTGGCGATATTACCTTTGCTTTTCATGAGTGATGTTTATGAGTATTATTCTTGGTCTTATATTGAGACTTTTAGGCAACTGTTTTCTCGTGAAAACAGGTCGCTTTTTATAGCGCAGGCTGCAAACGGAGCACAGAATATTGCAACGCTTTTCTTTTGGCCGCTATATATTTTCTTTATTTCTCACAAGCAATTTGTTCTGCTTGGAGCCATTACTTCCGGTACCATCGTGTTTATCATGATTTTGCGTTTCATTATAGGCAAGTGGATAGACAAGTTCAGCCGTAACAGGATGCTTCTGACAGGCGTACTCTTGTCTGCCACGGGGTGGTTCTTAAAGATATTTGTCTATACGCCGGTGCAAGCCGTTTTTGTTGACACTTATCACAAAATGGGAAGAACTGTCAACGGCTTGACTTTCAGCGCGGTTACTTACGAGCAGTCGGCCGACAGTGGAACATACATAGATGAATACACAACACTAAAAGAAATGGCGGTAAACATTGGTCGCATTGCCATGCTGCTTGTGGTCGGTACAGCCATGTTGTATTTCCATACAAATATCAGAATGGCGTTTATAGTCGCTGCCGTGGTTACTTTGTTGATGTTGTTTTTGGATAGGTTTAACCGAGTTTCTTAATTTATGTTGTCTGACACAATAAAAGAACAGATAAAACAAGCGATGCGGGACAAGGACCAGCTAAGGCTCAATACTTTGCGAGGTCTGTCGGCTGCGTTTGTAAACGAGCTTGTGGCTCAAGGCAAAAAACCAAACGAAGAAATATCTGACGATATCGCGATAAAAGTCTTAAAACGCGCGTTAAAACAGCGCAAAGAAGCCGCAGAGCAATTTGTCAAAGGGGGGAGGGAAGATTTAGCGGAAAAAGAAAATCAAGAAGCGCAAATCATAGAGGAATTTTTACCGGAGCAGCTATCTGAAGATGCGGTAAATGCATTTGTAGAAGAATGCATATCAGATACATCAGCCAGCTCCATGCAAGATTTTTCAAAAGTTATGCCTTGTGTTATGCAGAAGGTGGCCGGACAGGCCGATGGGGCCATGGTGCGTGCGTTAGTAGAGAAAAAACTCTCATAGTCTATGAGACCTCATAAGCTTTCTGATTTGGCGAACAAAGCGCATGCAATGACTGTGTCAGAACTTGCCGAGGCGTTGCAGACAAATATAAAAACAGGACTAAATGAAAAGCAGGTTAAAAGCAGACTCAAAGAATACGGAAGCAATACCATAGCTAAACAAAAAGATAAAAGTGTCGCAGATGTTTTTTTAAGTCAACTTAAGTCTCCCTTGGTTATCATTTTGTTTGTAGCTTTTGTTTTAAGTTTGGCTTTTTTTGGGCTACTAAATGCGCTCACTATTTTCATTGCTCTTGTTTTGAATATTCTAATCGGGTTTTATCAAGAGAAAAAGGCAGACAAAATATTTAAGACTTTGTCTGAGCAAGTAGAAGACAGTTGCACGGTTGTAAGAGACTCGCAGCATCTTGAAATCAAAACTGAGGACTTGACCATAGGAGACATAGTGATTTTGGAAGCGGGGAGAAAAGTTCCTGCGGATATGCGCCTTTTTGATGTCCAAAATTTGAGAATTAACGAGTCTGTTCTGACGGGCGAGTGGCAAGCTGTTGAAAAACATGGCGGTGTGATGAAAGAAGATTGCCAGATTTCTGATTGTAAAAATATGGCATATGCCGGCACCTTGTCTGTGGACGGCATGGCAAAAGGCATAGTGATTGCAGTCGGCGAAAACACAGAGTTCGGCAAGATATCCGCATCTCTTGAGTCAACAGAAAAACTTCTAACGCCGATACAAAAGAAGATAGTCCAACTCTCAAAATATATAAGCTTTGCGGTGCTTTTACTTGTCGTATCCATATCTGCTCTTGCTTTATACAGAGGCATCGGGATAGGTGAGGTTGTTTTACTTGCCGTTGCTCTTGCCGTGGCGGCGGTACCGGAAGGGCTACCTGCTGCCATAGCCGTCACTTTGGCCGTAGGCATGCAACGCATATTAAAGAAAGGAGGGTTAGTGAAGTATCCTGCAGCGGCAGAGACTCTCGGCTCTGTTGATTTTGTATTGACGGACAAAACCGGCACTCTGACAAGAGGGCAGATGACGCTGACCCAGCTGCGCACCATCTCTTCGTTGGATAAAAACATTGACATTAAAGATAATCCGGACGCATTGTTGGCACTTCGTGCGGCGGTTCTGGCATCAGATGCTTTCTTTAAAAAAGATGATACAGGCGAGATTCGGGCGCATGGGCGTCCGATAGAAAAAGCCATCATCAACAAAGCCAAGAGCTTGGACATATTTCAGACTCATTTGTTTGAAAACGGTTTTGAACGCTTGGATTTCGTGCCTTTCTCTTCAAAAAGGCGTTTTGCAATCTCGTTAAACAAAGACCCTGAATTGGGAGCCAAGATATATCTATCGGGCGCTCCTGAGACTTTAGTCAATATATCTAAATTTGTGCTTAAAAATGGAGAGTCCGTTTTGTTTACCGATGAGATGAAAAAAAGCATGCAAGATCTGCAACGCAAGCTCAGCTCTTTAGGAATGCGCATGACTGCGGTAGCCTTCGTAAAGCAGGACGGCATTACAGATGAGCTGAAAGACGCAGACGCAAGCTCGGTTTTACCCGCCACTTTCTTAGGTTTTTTGGTTTTTGAAGATTTGGTGAGAGACTCTGTGCCTCAGGCGGTTTTGAGTAGTAAAAAAATGTCTGTGGAAGTGATGATGCTTACAGGTGATCACCAAGAGACGGCATTTTCCATAGCGCAAAGTTGTCACATAGCCGAGAGCCCATCTCAGGTGGTTTCCGGTGAGGAATTTTCAAAAATGGATGACCAAACTGTGATGAGTCGTATCCGACAAGTGGAAAATCCTTTGCGTGTTTTTGCGCGTATGTTACCGGAGCACAAATTGCGGATGGCAAAACTCTTGCAGGCAAGAGGTTTTGTCATTGCTATGACCGGTGACGGTATCAATGATGCGCCTGCGCTTTCCGCTGCAAACATAGGTATTGCCGTAGAATCCGGGACAGATGTCGCCAAGGCGGCAGCTGATATGATTTTGCTGAAGAACAGTTTTACCGGAATTAGCTTTGCCATAAAAGAAGGCAGACGCGTTCTTATAAATATTTATAAGATCATAGTGTATCTTTTGTCTACGGCTGCGGCAGAAACGGTGCTTATCGGAACAGCTCTTGTTTTAGGAGGACCTTTGCCGCTTTTGCCTGCGCAACTCCTTTGGCACAATATCATAGAAGGTGGGCTTATGAATTTTCCGTTTGCATTTGATAAAACTGACAAAAAATCCGGTAAGCTGGCGCATAACATGTCAGATTTTGAGAAAAAACATTATTTGTTCTCGCTTTATCTTGCGGTGTTGTTTACTGCCGTTTTGCTTGGGATATATGGTTTTATGTTGCAGATTAACTTTCCGCTCGCGCAACTCAGGACGGTGTTATTTATTACTTTTTCAACCACCGGGTTTATGCTTGCGCTCTCACTTAGAAACATATATAAACCGCTATGGCGCGCGAAACCGTTTTCAAATCCTTATTTGAACTTGGCTATTACTTTCAATATGTTGCTTCTGGTTCTGTTGTTTAGTATTCCTCAGATGCGAGAATTTCTGTCGCTTGCAGTGCCTGATAGTATAGCGATTGAGTTGATAGTTTTTGCGTCATTTGTAAAGTGGATGGGTATAGAGCTGATCAAATATTTTGTATTTGCCGACATAAATACTCATGCGAAGAAGTAGCGCAGATTGTCAAATGCAAATATTTTCTGTTATAATCCCCATATGGGGATATTTGAGTTAGCGCTTTTGGGGCTCGTCGGGCTTCTTTTGTTGTTGAATTTTTTTCTTTTGTATAAATTAACACGCAACAATAAAACTGGAGCCGATGAGCAGTCTTTGACACTCTTGCAAAAAGAGATACACGCTCTAAGGGATAGCTTTGACACAAAAATAGGTGAGACAACAAGGGAGATTCATGCGTCGGTCCGCTCTCAGTTTTCGGAGTCGCAGAAGCTTTTGCAGTCAGTAACGGAACATTTGGCTTCGGTTAAAAAGGAGGTTGGAAGTTTTTCCGAAACAAATAAGCAGGTGGTCGGTTTTGCTCAACAACTTCGCGAACTGCAAGATGTTTTAAGCAATCCAAAACAAAGAGGGGTCTTGGGAGAGTATTATTTGGAGACTGTTTTGCAAAATGTCTTACCGCCGGAGTCGTATCAGATGCAATACGCCTTCCAAAACGGAGAGCTTGTAGATGCTGCGGTTTTTGTCCAAGACAGGGTTATACCTATAGATTCCAAATTTTCGCTGGAGAATTACAACCGCATGCTTGATGTTAAAGACAAGGCAGAGAAAGACAAATATTTGAAGCTTTTCAAACAAGATTTAAAAAAACGCATAGATGAGACCGCCAAATATATACGCCCGGACGAAAACACCACAGAGTTTGCTTTTATGTTCATCCCATCTGAGGGTATATACTATGATCTGTTGGTGGGCTCTGTGGGGACCGGAGTGTCAGCACGCGATTTGATAGAATATGCTTTTTCTAAAAAAGTCATTATCGTCTCGCCAACAAGCTTTCTGGCGTATCTGCAGACGGTGTTGCAAGGGTTGAAAATGTTAAAGATAGAGGAGTCTGCAAAGGAAATCCGTAAGCGAGTAGAGCAATTGGGCAAGCACATGCAAAAATACGAGGACTATTATAGTAAGTTAGGCAAGACGCTTGCAACCGCCGTGAATCACTATAACTCCGGTTACAAAGAGCTTGGCAAAATAGACAAGGATGTTTTGAAGATTTCCGGCGACGGGATAGGTGTGGATGTATTGACCATAAACAAACCGGAGACGGATTAGTTGCGGGTGTGAACACACAAAATTTTTTTTGTTATAATAGATGCAATGAAAGCTCATGAAATACAAATTTCCGCGTTTACAATTTTGAAAGTGGTCTTGGTTTTGGCAGGAGTGTATGCCATATGGTTTCTGAGAGATTTGGTTTTGATTATATTGGCATCTTTAGTGATTGCCAGCGCTACAGAGCCTGCCATTTTGGCGCTCAGGAGATACAAGGTGCCGCGCACGCTAAGCACCTTGTTTGTTTACACGGTTTTTTTCAGCGTTTTTTTTGCGGTTGTATTTTTACTTTTGCCGCCAATTTTATCTGAGACCAAAGGGCTGCTTGACTCTATACCCGGATACATCAGCAATATAAATGTCACGGGAGCTGACAAGACTCTTAGTCTTGGAGATTCTTTTGGCGGACTGTCCAATCAGATAGGCGCGCTTTTGTCAGGCGTTAACAATGGTAATTTTGTTGGCGCCGTATCACTTATCTTCGGAGGTCTTGTAAGTTTCGTTTTGATAGTGGTATTTTCTTTTTACTTTGCCATAAGTGAAAGAGGATTAGAGGAGTTTCTGCGTATTCTGACGCCAGCGGAATACGAGAACTATGTGCTTGGCTTATGGTCGCGTTCTCAAAAGAAGATAGGTCTGTGGATGCAAGGGCAGCTTCTTTTGGCGGTTCTTATAGCTGTGCTTGTGTATTTGGGACTGATGATTCTTGGTGTGCCGCATGCTTTGGCTTTGGCAGTGATAGCGGGAGTCTTTGAACTCATTCCTGTATTTGGTCCGATATTGTCAGCTTTGCCCGCTATAGCGATAGCTTTTGTCGCCGGCGGATTTCCACTTGCGCTGATGGTTGTGGGATTGTATTTGATTATTCAGCAATTTGAAAACAATTTAATCTATCCGCTTGTTGTTACAAAAGTGGTCGGTGTGCCGCCGGTGATTTCCATCTTAGCTCTTTTGGTTGGCGCAAAATTGGCGGGGATTTTGGGAATTTTGTTGTCCATCCCGTTGGCTGCCGTTTTGCAGGAAGTGTTTAATGATTGGGGTAGTCTGAAAAAGTAACTTTACTTATAATGCATTGACATGTAATATATCAACTATGTCTGTCTTGAGATTTTTCACAAAAATTTTTTCAAATAATGATAAAGCATTTGCTCAATCAGCAATAACAGAGCGACAGCCGGTCTATGTCACGACCACTTTGCCGTATGTGAATGCGTCGCCACATATTGGCTTTGCTTTGGAGATTGTGCAGGC
>CAYPCF010000007.1:0-12614 GCA_964409155.1 uncultured Candidatus Saccharibacteria bacterium
TGAGTTTAATAAAGTCTAATAATCTAAAATTGTATGTATTCATACGCACATTGTTGTTAATTAATAATTAGTAATCCTTGCATGCGCAATTCTATACACTCACAAGTTGTTTTCAATAATAACCCCGAAGCATCATTAATCAATATTGACATCCCACAATATATATTTCATATTACTAAATTATGCTTAAAGTCAGGGCTGGTATCTGCGATGCTAAAAACGCGCCGGCTACGCCGGCGCGTTTTGTTCTTAGGGTTGCTTATTTACGCATTGTGTAACAATCAAACAAAAACCAGCTAAAACAATATGATATTTGCTTTGTTGTTGGAGAATTCAAGGGCGCCGGACGGGGCATCAAATTCTTTGGTGTCGTCTTTACCCTTTACCGTGATCCTCCCGGGTTTTAGTTTTGCTATGATGGCCGTGTGGTCTGCCAGTAGTGTCATCTCTCCGGTCTCAGCCGGCACAGTAACAGACACGGCTTCTCCGCTAAAAACCTCTTTGTCCAATCTGGCTATGCTAAGAGCGAAAGTTTTCATATAACTAAGTAATTATTTTGCAAGGTCGGAAATCCCGCCCTTCATATAGAAGTCTTGTTCATCCTTGTCGTCATGTTTGCCTTCAAGTATCTCACCGAAGCCTTCTATGGTTTCTTGCAAACTCACATACTTGCCGGGCTTTCCTGTAAATACCTCACCGACAAAGAAAGGTTGCGACAAGAAGCGCTGTATCTTGCGCGCGCGATAGACAAGGTTTTTATCGTCTTCTGACAACTCCTCAATACCCAAAATGGCGATAATGTCTTGAAGATCTTTGTATCTTTGCAGAACTCTTTTCGTCTCATTTGCGACTCTGTAATGGTCTTCACCCACAATCTCCGGGTCAAGAGCGGTAGATCCCGACTCAAGAGGGTCAATAGCCGGATAAATAGCAAGCTGAGCCAATGCACGAGACAAGACAACTGTAGAGTCAAGGTGAGCAAATGTAGTTGCAGGCGCAGGGTCTGTCAAGTCATCAGCCGGCACATAAACCGCTTGCACCGAGGTGATGGAGCCGTGCTTTGTAGAAGTGATACGCTCTTGGAGCTTACCCATCTCTTCTGCAAGTGTAGGCTGATACCCCACAGCAGATGAGATACGCCCCAAAAGAGAAGACACTTCCGAGCCCGCCTGCACAAAACGGAACACATTATCCATGAAAAACAACACATCTTTACCACCTTCGGCGTCACGGAACTCCTCTGCCATAGTCAGACCTGTAAGAGCCACACGAGCGCGCGCGCCAGGCACCTCATTCATCTGACCAAAGACAAGCGCAGTCTTGTCCAAAACACCGGACTCCTCCATCTCATAGTAAAGGTCATTACCTTCACGAACACGCTCTCCCACTCCGGCAAATACAGAGTATCCACCGTGCTCTGATGCCACATTTCTGATAAGTTCCTGAATCAAGACTGTTTTACCGACTCCGGCGCCTCCAAAAAGTCCGACTTTACCACCTTTGATAAATGGCGTCATCAAATCAACCGCCTTGATACCTGTCTCAAAAACTTCCGCTTTTGTGGACTGCTCCTTAAACTCCGGCGCATCTCTGTGGATCGGAGCGCGCGCGGCCTTGTCTGTCACCGCTTTGTCATCTATCGGATCTCCCAAGACATTGAACATTCTGCCCAAAGCATCTTTGCCGACTACCGCTTGAATAGGAGAGCCGGTATCTTTAACCTCCATGCCTCGCACTAAACCTTGCGTATCATTCATGGCAATACAACGCACCGTATCAAGCCCCAGATGTTGCGCCACTTCCAAGACAAGCTTTTTATTGTCTTCTGTCTGCACTTCTAACGCATTTAAGATGGCCGGCACATTATCAGAGCCGAATTTAACATCTACGACGGTTCCTATGATTTGTGTTATTTTTCCTGTGTTCATACTTTTCTTGCTAATTTGTTAATAATTAAACTAATAATGACTTATAAAAATTATTCTTTCATCGCCTCCACCCCACTGGTAATCTCTGATACTTCGCGAGTTATGGCTGCTTGGCGAGCTTTGTTAAATTTCAAAAGCAAGTCATGAGACAGCTCCTTTGCCTTGTCTGTCGCTGACTTCATAGCAACCATGCGCGCGCTATGCTCGGAAGCTTTAGATTCCAAGAGTGAGTGATGCACCATAATGTTTACCAAACTCTTTATCAAATCGTCCAAAATATTTTCCGCATCTGACTCTATTGTATAACTCAGATTTGGACTTATTTCTTTGTCTTTGATCTGCTCGTCGCTGTATTTGCCTGTCTTTGGCGCTATATCTTTGACAAGCGCTTCTAATTCTGACTCAGATAAAGGAAGAACTTGCCTGAAGACCGGCATCTGATCAAAAGTTGACACAAAGTTCATATAAGCGATGTGCCAAGATCTTGTTTTTGACACCATGTGAGCGTTAATGATATGTTCTGAGATTTCCAAAGTATCAGACAGTTTGACTTCATCTTGTTTGTTGTCTTGCTTGTAGATAATCTCCACTTTGCGCCTTCTTAAAAACTCATGAGCTCTGCGACCTATCGCTATTGCTACAATCTTTTCCGCTCCCTCCCTGTCTATGAATTCCTGCGCTTTTTTCAATACTGAGGAATTGAGCGATCCTGCCAAACCTTTGTCGCTTGTGATGAGTAAGAGTCCTTTTTTGCCCGAGTCTTTAGATACAACCAAGTCGTGAGAAGAATTCTCAATATCAAAAGACAGAGCGTTCAAGATACGCAAAGCGACGACTGCAAATGACCTGCCGGACAACGCGTTTTCTTGACTCTTTTGCATCTTTACAGCTGACACAGCTTCCATGGCGCGTGTTACTTTTGCCGTTTTGTTGACTGACTGTCTTTTAAGTTTTAATTGCTTGAGGTTTGCCATACGCTTATTCAAATAAATCTTGATTTGCCTTTTTGAATTCCTCCATTGCGGTTTTGATTGTTTCTTCTGTTTTCTCTGAGATCTGCCTGTCTTTTCTTATGGAATCCAAGACATCTTTGTGGTTTGCTTCTATGAAGCTGAGCCATCTTTGTTCCGCTTCGCTTACTTTGTCCAAAGAAATCGGCAAGAACAGGTCGTTAATCCCGGCGTAGATAACTACGGTTTGTCTTTCAAACGGTATCGGCTCGTTTTTGTTTTGCTTCAAGAGCTCCGCCATGCGAGCGCCCTTGTCTAGACGAGCCTTGGTCGCCTCGTCCAAATCCTGCGCAAACTGAGCAAATGCCTCAAGCTCTCTGAATTGGGCAAGTTCTATACGGATTGACCCGCCTACTTTTTTCATAGCTTTTGTCTGCGCGCTTGAGCCGACACGAGAAACAGAGTTACCGACATCTATCGCAGGCCTTAGTCCTTTGTTGAAAATAGATGCATCAAGGAAAATCTGACCATCTGTAATGGATATCACATTGGTTGGGATATAAGCTGAGACATCACCTTCAAGAGTCTCAATGATTGGCAAAGCCGTGATGGATCCTCCTCCTTTTTTGTCTGACAGCTTGGCTGCGCGCTCAAGCAGACGCGAATGCAAGTAAAAGATATCACCCGGATACGCTTCTCGTCCCGGCGGTCGCCTTAAAAGCAAAGAAACTTGCCTGTAGGCTACAGCTTGCTTGGACAAATCATCATATATGATGAGCACATCCTGTCCTTTATCCATAAAATACTCAGCCATCGCAACTCCCGCATATGGCGCAAGATACTGCAATGTAGCCGAGCTTGACGCCGGAGCAGACAAGACAATGCTGTAGTCCATAGCGCCCTCTTCTTCAAGTTTTGCCACTATGCGCGCAGTCTTTGACTCTTTTTGTCCCACTGCCACATAGATACAGATTGGCCTGCTGTCTTGTGGCTCGTATTTCTGGTTTATGATAGTGTCTATGGCTATAGTTGTTTTCCCTGTGAAGCGGTCCCCAATGATAAGCTCGCGTTGTCCGCGACCTATCGGAATCATTGCATCTATAGCCTTGATGCCGGTGTGAAGAGGTTCATTAACCGACTGCCTGTCCAGAACCGGATAAGCATCTCTTTCAAGCGGCATGAAAGTATCTGCTTTAATGGACCCTTTGCCGTCTATCGGCTCACCAAGAGTGTTTACCACCCTGCCTAAAAGTCCTTCTCCTGCCGGCACAGAAAGAATCTTGCCTGAGCTTTTAACTTTCATCCCCTCTTTGACCTTGCTGACATCACCAAGAACAACTGCCTTTACGGCATCTTCTTCCAAGTTAAGCGCCAATGCATATACCACACCGGCATCCATCGCATCCTCTAAAGACGCATCGGACGCCAAATCAAACTCAAGCATCTCCCCCAGCTTGGTGTTTGGCAAACCGAAAATTTCCACAACTCCATCCCCCACATAGCTAACAGTGCCTTCAGCTTCATTAGTAGCACTCGGAGAGAAATTTTCTATTTCTTTTTTTATCTTTTCAATGATTCCTTTATCCATAGACTTATAATTTATATTTTATTTTTTAATATGCAAGCGATTTGTTGACAGAACTTTCTGGAACCCCAATACAAACCACGCAATAGCATTTGCAGAAATTAAAGTAGCGCCCAAAAAAGCGTGCAGACTGACCAAAGCATACGCCATAGCACACAATGAAAGAGCCGTTCCAAATGATGTGATGCTTGGCGGTTTATCCGTCTTGCTGACGATAGCCGGAACAAGCATAAGCAAGAAGACCACTTGGGCTATCGTTATGATATAGTCTGCTGTCTGTGCCGATACCGTCATGATGATAATTTATTATAAAGGTCTAACAAGTAGCGTTTGTAACTAGCGTCATAGACTTCAGAACCCGTATCAATCCTGAACCCTCCTATAAGGCTCGGATCTTCTGTTACAGAAGTCTCATCCAAACCCATAGTCTTTGCTTTTTCCAAGGCGGCCTGCTTGAATTTGTCAGAAGCTATCTTTATCTTAGGCGCAGTCTTGTCTAACTTGGCCGACAGTCTCTGCAACTCAAAGAATATTTTGTGTAGCATCTTTTCTTTGTTTTGCTTTTTAAGCAGACCAAAGAAAGCATCAAGAACCTTGTCTTGTTCCTGAGCGTCGTTGCTTTGGGTTAACAACTCAAAAAGTGCTTTTGCGTATTTTTTGTGCATATTAAGCTTCTTGTAATATCTTTTTTGCGGCCAATGTCGCTTCTTTGGCCAATTCTTTTTTTGCCTCTTGCATTATGGCTTCTTTTGCGTCTTCGGCTTGACGCTTTGCCATCGCTACTGTCGCTATCGCCTTTGCTTGTGCATCTTGCACTATCTTGTCTTTTTCTTGCTTGGCAAGATTTTGCGCGTTGGCGATGGTTTCTTGGGCTTCTTTTTGCGCTTTGGAGATAATATCCTGCTTTTCGTCTTCTATCTCTTGAAGACGCTTTTGCATGGTCTCGGCGTGTTTGACTCCTTTTTTTATCTTTGCGTTTCTCTCGTCAAGCATCTTTATCACCGGCTTATAGAGAAGATATGTCAAAGCCAAAAGAAGAACCGTGAAATTAAAGATGTTAATCAGTAACATCTTCCATTCCACGCCGAAAATTTTAAAAATCTCATCCATAGTGAATTAAACGAATTTTACGATAAAGCCAACCACCAATGCAAAAATCGCCAATGCTTCGGTAAATGCAATGCCTATAAACATCGTGGCTTGCACTTTACCTGCCACTTCCGGGTTGCGGCCCATAGCCTCAAGAGCTTTGGAAACTATAAGACCAATACCAAGACCCGGACCAAATACCCCAAATCCTACAGCTATCGCCATAGCTAACGCTTTTACTGCTTCTAATTCCATATACTTATAATCTTATTAACTAATAATACCGAGTCCGCTTCACGGGCTCGCATGTGGCGCCGCCGTAGGCGGCGCCACATGCGAGCTAATGAGCCATCTCCGGGTCTGTTATCGCCAGCTTTACAAAGAACAAAGTCAAAAGTGCAAAAATGGCCGCTTGTATAAAGCCTACAAAAAGCTCAAACGCCATAAGCGGCACCGGCAGAAAATACGGCACAAAATACTTCACCACCAAAATTAAAACTTCACCCGCCAAGATATTTCCAAAAAGACGAAAAGAGAAAGCCACAAGACGCGCCAATTCCGAGATTAACTCTATCAGACCTATCACGAAATTTAAAGGCGAAGACAGGTTTATAAATTTCCCCAAGTATTTCCACAAACCAACCGTTACCACACCCAAAGTCTCAACCACAAAAAACGACACTATGGCAAGTGATAGTGTTACATTTAAATCAGTGTTGGCAGATTTGAACAAAGCGCTGTGCCCATGTCCGGTCTGCACCTTTAAAGTTTCAAAAAACGGAAGATGTTCTGTCCAGTTTGAAACTAAGACGAACAAAAATATGGTCATAATGATTGGAAAAAGTTTTCGCGCCAGGCGCTTGTCGCCCAAGACCTCTTCCATATAATTCAACACATATTCAAAGAGCGCTTCAACCATACTCATGAAGCGCCCGGGGATTTCTTTGATTTGTCCTCGTAGAATTAGGGCAAGCGCAAGCAACACAACAATACTAAACCACGCGGTAAACAAAGTGTTTGTTACCTGAAAATAAGGAAGATGTAGAATCTTGTCGGAATGTAACGCTATGTGGATGCCGTTTTCTTCCATATTTTTCTTGCCTATACTATATTCGCTACGCTATACTACACCAGAAAGAGCATCTTATCAAGAGCAAAAACGGTCAGAGTTGTAGTAGAAAGTATAATCTATTTTTGTCCAGAGTCAGCTCCGTTGGCGTCTTTTACCTCTTCTATCTTTGATCCGGCAGAGGCCTCAATGTCTGACACCGCGATATTAAACAAATGCCACGCCAGCGCTATCAAAAACAGAGCTAAAAATACCAACGCCATCGCCACATTACTCAACAACATAAAGAGCACGGCAAGAGCTATAAATGCAGCCATCCAGAAGTTAATAGACTTATCTGAAACCCAGTCATAACTCTTTGCCAAATATTTCTGCAAATAATACAATACAAGCAATATCAACAACACCGGCACAAGCACAAGCAAGAAACCAAGCTTGGACAGCCATGAACTTGCAGTAGAAGCTGCAGCCACGGAAGAACTTGCAAGAGTATTCATCCCATCTGCCACCACACTAGTTGCGGTATTTGATGAGTCATCCGCCTTAGCGGGCTTTAGTGTGCCTCCTGCCACCGGATGAATGTTCACGGCGAGAGTGGATGTGGAATCTTCAGTATTCATCTGCGCCGCGTCTTCATTATCTGTTGGCGTGTCTTCGTCTTGACTCTCGTTGTTGTCTTTTATGTTTTCATCTTGGTCACCATATCCGAAGAGATTCTTGAAGAAGTTTTTGATTCTGTCCCATAGCGGATTTAACGATTCACTTGCGTTAGCTGCGCCTATAACTTCAACAAGCTCATTGTTTTGTTTTGTGGAGCTTGCTGTTGTAGATGCCTCCTGAGTGCTTGTGTCTGAAAGTTTTTCTTGTTCTTCTGACTTTTTAGCTTCGACTTTTGTTGGCTCAGTTTCCGTGTTAACGAACTTGCCGTTACTTTGAGCCGGAGCGTAGTGTCTGTTAATCTGGTTTGCAAGACTGTTTTGATACTGTGGACTGTAGTAGTTGTGGTTGTTGTTTACAGTATTGTTTGCAGTTGGAGCTTGTGCGCTTGGAGTATTGTTGGATTTTGCCGCTTGAGTGGTTTTATTTTCTTGGTCCGCATTCGGATTGAAATTGCTTTGCGGCAATCGTGCCTTTTCAAAGACAAAGCTTATCTCTTTACTTGTGAAAGGAAGAGCGTTTACGTGAGACCTTGAAACTGCGCGGAGTTTGTAATGTTCATCTTTTTTCAGATTATTGATAATCATAATGTGGTAGACTTGCGCATCTCCATTTTGTGCGCTGCCCTGAGGATAACCCCAAAAAGTAGTCTCGTCAGAATCCAAAAGGTCCAGCTCAGCTGACTTTGATTCCTCAGCATAGATAACCTGCGATGTTGAAAGTTTGTCTGTATTCCATGCCACAACAGCACAAGAATTATCCGTATCCATAGCTATAACCTGTGGCTCTGTGAGCGATAAGTTGTTTGAGGCCATAAGGGCCGGAGAATTAAAACGCAAATTAACAGAATAGCCGGCACAAGTTAAATCTGCACTGTCATCAGCAGAAACCGTTGAGAACATTGACCCGTTCAAAAGCAATGCGAAAAACAGGATCGGTAATAAAAACTTAAATTTTTCTATATTCATATGCGCACTAAAAAATATTAAAAATAGTAATATCGGCAAAATACACCGAGATAAGAGCTGTGTCAATAGTAAAATTGCTAAAAAGATAGCCGTAACTGCATGAGAACTTCCTAAATTTCTGTGCCCATGTATTATAAACGACACTTTTGTTATATAGAATATAGTGTTTTTCTTCTTATCTGTCGTTTATTCTGTCGTTTATAAATGACAAAATTTATAATTTTTCTTAATCAAAACACTTATATTATATATTGTCAAGATATAAAACACGGCTTTTTGTGTTTTTATGATGCAAAAAATGATAAAAAGGATTTGTTATCCTTGCCAAGTGATTTGAGGAGCTCTTTTTCCACCCTTTTTAAATCATCTATATCACTTATCTGTCGCCAATTTTGTGACTCCAAAATTTGTGTTGGGTTACTCTTTGCGTATTCAGCTAAACCTTGTGGCAATCCATATTCATTGCTATTGCTTGAAATTCTGACAAGAGGATATGAGAGAAAGTCTGCGTTAAGTTTGTATAAAGCGGCATTCACTAAGCCACCCTTGTTATGCTTACCTTCTTTGATGTGAGACAAATTGCCGGTGGCGTCTAAAACTATCCTACCGCCGGAAAAACTTCCTCTTACCTTACGCACCAACATAGCGTTGTTTTTAAGTTTTATTATTCTCTTGAAATCATCCTCCCCATACAAATCATCCCCCATAAAAACCACAAATTCTCCCGACAGCAAAGCTCGCGGGACCAAAGACAAAGCATGACCGGTCCCTAAAGGTTTTTTCTGCTCTATATATCTAATCTTGCGTCCTTTATATATACTGCCAAAGTGATTGATAATCTGCTCTTTTAGATATCCTACGATGATGACAATCTCGTCTATCTCTTGAGGTAACTTGTCTATATTATGTTCTAAAAGATTTTTACCCGCTACGCGGGCCATGGGCTTAGGAACATGGTATGTTAGAGGACGCATTCTTGTCCCCTCTCCCGCCGCCAAAATCACAGCTTTCATGCACTCAGTATAACATAACTACTTCTTTGCATTCAAATTTCTTATCATTTCCCCTACTGCATGTTCAAAGGCTTTTGGTGCGCTTACCCACAACACACCACTTTCATAATGGGAATTTAAAATACTCATCTCCGAATATAACCTGTATGGACGACAAAAACCTTCTTTGTCAAAATAATATATGCCTCCTTCTGTGGACTTGATTGCAACAAGTGAATGCTCCGGGTATCGGGGAAAGAATAAGTATAGATATTTATTTTCCTTAAATCTTTCTTCCAGGATACCAAAAAAGTGTTTTTGAGACTTACAGGTAAATCTTCTTCCTGCTAATCTATGTAGTTCTAAAGCTGCACCCTTTTTAGAAAAAGGAGAGAATAAAAATAACGGTAACACAAACGAAAGATCATCTAATCCACGAGCCAACATTATTGAATTTAGATGACAATTAGCCTGGTTGATTATAACATGGGCTCTTCTTGCTTTTTCTGAAGAATTGATGCCGCGGGTTGCAGCTACTCGATTGATTGCAAGGCAAGATTCTATATAACCCAACTGCGCATTTGATAATATGCCTTCAAACAACTTTTTTGGATTCTCCATAAAATTAATTCTTGTATCTGGGCTCAGGCACTCCCATGCGAGATAATTGAATAGCAATATGACTCACGGTGTCTAATTGCAGCTGATATGCCCCAGTCTCCTTGTCTAAGCCTTTATATATTTTTACAACTTCTGAAAGAACATATCGCGCAAAAGACAGATCTTCAGATATCATCCATGGCAGATATTTTGCAAAAACCCGGACAAAATTATTAGTATCTACAGTATCTACAGGCACGGCAACATGCGGGTCTAAGTCCTTTCTTGAGCTATCAAATATTAAATTCATGATAATACGCAGGTACATGTCCTCTCTTCTCTCTGGTATTGTGGACAAATAAGGTAAATGATAAAATTTATTACCATCAACAAGTATTACATCAGTCATTATTCCCCAATCTGTTGGTCCTGCTAAGAAAAATTCTAAAAAGCTATCACCTGAAGATTCCATAGCCCGCCGGCATTCTTTCTTAATCCTTGATAAATAGGGAAAATACTGTGAATACTCAAATATCTTTTTGGTAAATCCTTCCGCTTCTTGATCAATAAAACTTCCACAAGGTTTATACCCAAAGTCTGCAGTGCTCCCCAATAATAACATTCTCTGAATTGAATCCGAGAATACAAAATCAAGTAAACGCAGTGTATTGTGTGCCGCGGCAAGCATTTGCTCACTATCTTTATTCACCCGACAATCTTTACTTAAAATATTTAAAAGATTGAAAAGAGAATCTAAAAAAGAAGCGAGCCTTTTGCCGGATGGATATATAATCGGAGTTATTGAGGTGTTGTATTCGTTATGTAGCAAAAGTAATTTAAAACCGATACCATATTTGGACAGTTTGGCATCATACTCAAGTTTTCTCCTTGAGAAATTCATGTTGTGGATGTTATCATCTGGCGACAATAAAGAGTCCGGCTGACTAACAAGATCTTTCAGTTCTTTATATAGTATAGCTATTTCAAAATATAATTTCTTAATCTTCAATCCATCCATACTCACTCACATCTAATACAAGCTATTAAAACACGGTAATCCATATTTTGTCAATAGTCACACCTCAAACACCTCACCGATGGAGGTTCAACCTCCATCGTGGAGGTTGAACCTCCATCGGGAATGTATCGCTGTTGAATCAACTCAAAAACCCCGCTAATCGCGGGGTTTTTGTGGACCCGGGGGGACTTGGCTACCGCTGCTAAGTTCAAGCTGCGCCTTGGTAGGCTTGCTTTCACTAAGCAGCCTCAGCCCCGACGCTCGTATCTTTGCTCACATATTCGCAAAGATATACTCGCTCTTTTCAAGTCCCCACGCAAAAGTCAGCAGTGACTTTTGCTCCGTGCCCACTACAAAACCCCGCTAATCGCGGGGTTTTTGTGGACCCGGGGGGACTTGAACCCCCGACCTCCGGAGTGCAAAACCGGCACTCTAGCCAACTGAGCTACGGGCCCATCATATGGCTCTGTTTGAGCTTGCAGTATTTTACACTATTTTCCATTCAATGCAAGCTGGATAACATGTTCTACAAATTCTCTAAAAGATACCCCTAAGAACTCAAGGCTCTGTGAGAACAAAGAATCAGAGAGAAGCTCAGGCAATGCGTTATACCCCAGAAAATACAAATCTTTATCACGAGCAAGCGAGAACATGATTTGCCCATAGTGCCTACCCTCAAGAATCTTAAAAATACTCTCAGACAAAGCAGGTACCTGGGATTTGATCTTCTCTGAGATTTGAGCGGGCATTCGCACAGTGTCTTCAGTGGCACTTATAAAACCATTGTGAAGATCTACGGTCTTTTTTCCGCGATTTAAAATTTCTATTGCCGGTGTTATATACAAATCTTCTCCACGCAAATGCTCAACAAGAGACACTATCAGTTCCGTGCCATATATATACTCCTCTACCAAAAGCTCATCATATACCATTAGCATCTTACTGAGTAGATTAAACAGTTCATCTTTTGTAGAAGCGGTGGCAACTTCAAAATCCCTATCCGGCTTAACCGGTTTGACAAGATACGGAGGTGGGAACTTTGAAAAAACCTCATCAACTTTCTGCCCCAGCATCTCATCCATTAAATCCAATGAGTTAAATAATTGAAAACCTTGTATCTTCAAATTATCCGGCTTGTGCTGCGCAACTGTCTGCAAGGACAAGAAATTATGGAAGCTCACAGTCGCGCCAAAAGCCATAGGTCCTGTAAAAGCCACTCCGGAACGCTCCAGTATATTTTGCACCTGACCATCTTCACCATAATCACCGTGCAAAGCATTAAATGCCACATCAACTTTCTGTAAAATACTGTAAGGTTGAACTTCTATACCCTTAAAATGCCAAATGGCATTTTTATCTATAAAAATATCTAAGATGTTATACCTGCTCTCATCTACCACATCCATTACCGCCTGTCCCGCCAAAAGAGAGGCGTCATATTCTGCAGACGGGCCACCTCTTAAGATAGCCAGGTTAATTTTGCTCATATCTGTATTATATCACAAAACAATCTGCACCTCTTCTTGCATATCAACATTGAACTCCTTGCGCACCCTGTCTTTAACAAAACGACTTAGCTCAATCACATCGGAGGATCTTGCATAACCTGTATTTATGATGTAATTTGCGCTGGTTTCACTAATCATCGCTCCGCCTATCCGTTTTCCTTTAAGCCCAAGCTTATCTATCAGCCAGCCGGCAGGCACTCTGCCTTCTTTTGATTTAGTATTTTTTTCTTTCTCAAACATATCTATCACC
>CAYPCF010000007.1:12714-19423 GCA_964409155.1 uncultured Candidatus Saccharibacteria bacterium
CTTATCTTTTATCTCAACACCAAACGCTCCCGCATTACCTCTTATTGCACCTGCAACAGAACCGGGGATGCCATACAAATTCTCAAAACCTGACAGCTCAGACATTGCAAGAAATTCTATAAATCGCATAAGATTAACTCCTGCATCTACTATGACCTTTTCTTTACTTACAAAAACGCGTTTTTTGGCTTCAAGGAAAGAGTTTATTTTGTTTAGAATTACAAGTCCGTCAAAGCCTTCGTCAGAGAAAAGTACATTTGAGCCTCCGGAGAGTATGAAGACGCGCGCTTGATTTTGCTTCGCAAAATCAAGCGCGCGCTTCAACTCATCTTCACTTCTCACTTCCACAAAAAACTTAGACGGCCCACCTATCTTAAATGTTGTATAATCTTTAAGCAAAACGTTTTCTTTTATTTGCATATTTGTTATTATAGCAAAATGTAATTTTATATATTTATATGAAAAATACGGACGACTTTAAAATTGTTAAAGGTGGAAACAATGGCAAAAATGTATTAATACTGGGCGGAGTGCACGGTGATGAATTGCCCGGCATATGGGCTATAGAAAATGTACTGCCCAAAATAAATATTAAAAACGGCTTGATTACATATGGAATAGCTAACCCGAAAGCTGTAAAAATTCACAAACGATTTACAGAAGAAAATCTAAATAGAATGTTTTATGATAAAAATGTAATAGACAAAAACTCTTATGAATACAAAAGAGCGCAGGAGCTGAAAAAGATAATGAACAAACATGATATATTACTTGATCTGCACTCAAGCTCAATCAAAGACACGCCTGCATTTGCCATATGTGAACCCAACTCTTATAACATAGTTAAAAATTTACCTGTGGAATATATTGTATCGGGTTTTGACGAACACGAACCGGGGGGCACTGATTATTATATGAACAAAATCGGTAAAATAGGCATATGCATAGAATGCGGATATCACAGTAGCAAAGAATCAAAAAAAATCGCAGAGCAAAGTATTTATAACTTGCTGGCACACCTTAATATGATTGATAATGATAAAGCGGCAATTTCATCAACACAAGCAAACATTTACAAAAGTAAACAAAAATATTACAAGGTGTTTTACAAGCACTTTTCCAAAACAAATAAGTTCAAACTTAAAAGATGCTTCAAAAATTTTGAGGCCCTACGAAAAAATGAGCTTATAGGATACGATGGAATAACTGAAGTAAGAGCTCAAAAAGATGCAATAATACTTTTTGCGCACAATGGGTCAAAAATTGGTGACGAAGTGTTTCTGCTGGCTGAAAAAATAACTAGTAAGTAAGATCCGGTGCCGGAATAAAATGACTAAACCCCATATTTAAAAGTTCTTTTTCGGGTTAGATAAAGAGCAATACCTTTCTCGTAATATGCCGCTTCATTTATGAATACAGGATAAACTTCATCCCCATAAGCGCCGTCGTACAAAATTTCGTTACCATCAAAATCTATAAACAAAGCATCACCCTTGCATATTTTGCAATAATCCTTATTCTGGATATTTGGATGCACCATTGCAATTATTTCACCATTTTCATCTTTGGGATAATCTAAAGTTGCAAGCCCCTCAAATACCGTTAATTCACCTTTAATGTTTTCGCTGTGATTTTCATTGTGCTTATCAATAATATCCAAGATGCTCATTACCACCTTTTTCATTTTATAAAACATGTCTGCAAATAAAACGCCTTGAGGTATAGCTCCAATTTCAATAGTTAAGGCATGAGGCACTAAAGACGTTATGTAAGCTTGCTCCATTCTGTCTTGTAAATATATTAAAACACGCACATCAGGCATTACACCCTGTAATTTATGCGCTATGTAAAAAGATAGCGGATCATTATCAGTTATTATTATTGTAACACCCATATTTGCGGTACTGGAATGCATATCTATCATAAAATCATAACGAGCATGTCCATCTTTCGGTCCTATCATTTCATTAAGTTCACGCGCCCTTATGTTTTCATAAGCTTTAAGATTGTTGTTTTTTAAATCACCTAAAGAAAATGAACGATTTAAATCAATATCTTTATATCTTCTGGATAATTTTACCGCCTCTTCATTTGCCAAAAAACAATCACTTGAAAAGCTGGGCCTGCGAATCAATTCTTTATTTTTCAAGAAATAATATAGGGTATATACTCCTGTTAACTCGTTTCCATGAGTACCACCAACAATAGCGACTTTATTTATTTTTTCATACATTTTTATTATATTTCCAACATCCAATAAGTGCGATTTTGGTGCACAGCATCTTTGGCGCCCAAATCAACAAAGCCTAACTTCTTGTACAGCCTCTTAGCGCCAACAGCTCTCACATCCGTACGGAGCACCACCTTATTATACCCTCTTTTTTGCAATATTGACAATAGTCCTACCGATAAATTCCACGCATTATAATTATGTCTAAATTCTCTTTTAGTACCCAGCTCTGCCAGATATGCCACTTTTGGATCATTATTAAAAATATTACCCAATGCCGTCATAAAACCACGCCCGCTCTCGCCATAAATAGTATCAGAATCAAATCCGGCAATTTTCAACAAATCATTTTTATTCACATAATAAGCCCATGTAAAACTTGCTATTTGATTCTGCGCATCATTATAACTAGCAGTTCCTAATTGTAACAACAAAACAAAATCTCGTGTGTTTAACAAATCGTTAAGCAACATTTGAACATCTTTGGATTTCCAGTTTTCATTCCATGGGTCCTCCTTCCATATCTCAATATATGTATCTACAAGTTTTTTTGTCAACCAAGAATCCAGATTTCCACCGAAAGTATCCACAAAGGTATCTTTAGTTACCATAATAGTTGATTTAACTACCTCTTCGTTAAAATCTTGCGCAATTAATTTATCAATCATATTAAATTATTTAGTAAAAATCCACCAATTACCTCCATACCAATAACTCAATGTAACGACTCCACCTCTGTTACTTTTTATTATAGGATTTAAGTATACATCAAGCACAGAACCTTTTTTATGCAAATTAATAAAATATTGTTTTTGATGTGAGCTAATCGGATCTGTCGCTATTATCCAAGGTGCATTATATTTTGGTGCTATTCCTTGATCCAATATAGCTTTTACTATAGGCAAATTACATTTTTTATACCCCAACTTTAAAGCAGCAGAAAAGACATCTGTATATATCGGCAACGCTCTGTTGGTTAACGACTCGGAGTGAAGCAAATGCAAATCAGATTCTTTGACTTTGACACCCAATCTATCTTGCTTGTAAATCAAATCTTTTAAAAAAGGTTCTCTAAAACGTATTTGTAATTTATCCATATACAAAGCTATATCATAAAAATGAAAAAAAAAATCAAGAGTCAAGCTCTTTATTATTTAGCGCTTGTATTTATAATATGCATCCCATATAATTTCAAAATGAATGAATTAAAATACAACTATATCAATAACATCTGGAAACTCTATGTTATAAAAGTGGCGCGTAATGCCATGTTTATGATGCCTATTATAACCCTCTTTTTCCAAGAGCGCGGGCTGACAATGACTGAAATAATGCTCCTTCAATCCATTTTTGCCATTGCGATAGTTTTGCTGGAGTTGCCGAGCGGATACTTAGCGGATATTTTTAGCAGAAAAACACTTATAACACTTGCCTTGTTTTTTGCAACACTTGGAGATTTACTTTATGGTTTTGCATACGGCTTCTGGATGATACTTGTGGCTGAACTATTACTTGCGGTAGCCGGCGCTTTTTTGTCGGGAGCTGACTCGGCACTTTTATATGACAGCTTAAAATCAACGCAAAAAGAAAATGAATATCTTAAATATGAATCAAGACTATTTTCAAGCGCTAACATATCTGAAGCAACAGGCGCAGTCTTGGGTGGATTTATAGCGACATACTCAATGACGGCAACTTTTTTCTTGTCCGCTTTTATAATATTTCTTAGCATCCCCATCGCATTATCATTGAAAGAGCCACCGCGAGAAAAAATACCCAAAGACAAAAAACACTCAAAAGAGATATTCAAGATAATTAAATTTGCAATCCATAGCAACAAAAGAATAAAGTGGCTTATTATCTACAGCTCTGCCGTAGGGGCAAGCACGTTAGCTGCCGTATGGCTTTTGCAGCCATACTTTAAATTACTGAATATACCCATTGCATATTTCGGTATTTTATGGGCAACTTTCAATGCAAGCGCGGCAGTTTTTGCGCTTCTTGCTCACAAGATAGAGAAGAGTCTTGGACTTAAAAACACTTTGATATTTTTGGCGCTTGCTCCAATGGTTGCTCATATCGCTTTATATAAATTTACATATTTGTGGACGCTCGTGTTTGTATTTTTATACTACATAAGCTTTGCCTTATCAGGACCAATAATAAAAGATTATATAAACCGAGAAATTGACTCTAAAATCAGAGCCAGCATCCTGTCTGTACACAGCCTCTTTTCCCGCTTTGTGTTTATTGTATTTTCCCCGCTTGTTGGGTATTTTGCTGATATTTACAGTTTGCAAAATGCTTTTTTGGCTTCCGCTGTCATATTTGGAACGTTATGTATTGCGTCTTTGCCTTTTTTGATAAAAAGCAGGAATTAGTCAAGCTCCCAAGAGCTCTCGGCTTGAAGATTTTCTTGTTTAACAAAAGCTTTTTCTTTTAAGATCTGCGCTTTGTTGTGTGCAACAAGCGCCGACATCAAAGAATTATCACCTGTAAGCGCCATCGGTGGCAAAAGAAACTCTGTGCCTTCTTGCTTTGCGAACTCTTTGAGCTCATCACGCAAGCGCCTGTTTGCAGACACGCCACCCCCGAAAAGCAAAGTTTTATAATTTCCTTCTTCAAAAGCTCTTTGCAATTTCTTTAAAATCACATCCTGCACAGCCATCTCAAACTCATATGCAATCTGCATTTTGATATCTTCACTTAGACTTTCAGCCCCGCCCAAGTCCTGCACGAGCCTTAAAACTGCAGTCTTTAATCCTGAAAAAGAAAAGTCTAAATCATCATCATGCAACTTTGGTCTCGGCAAGCTTATTTTCTCATTTTTTTCTGTCCCACTTTGCTCAAACTCATCTGAAAGACGAGAGATTTCAGGACCGCCAGGATAGCTTAGCCCCAAAAGACGCGCCACTTTGTCATAAGCCTCACCTACCGCATCGTCAAGAGTTTGACCAAGCTTTCTGTATCGCAAAGGTTCTTGTATCTCAACCAGCTCTGTGTGCCCGCCTGAAAGCAGAAGAGCTAACGCAGGATATTGTATCTTTTTAAGACGCAAGTCTGCGCCTGGTTCAATTTTCAAATCATCTGGGAAAAGACTTGAATGTATGTGCCCTTCCATATGGTTTATCTTAATGACAGGTTTGTCCCAAGCGACAGATAACGCCCGCGCAAAATTCACCCCAACCCACAAAGCCGGTGCAAGGCCCGGACCTGATACTGTGGCTATTGCATCTATTTGAGGTGTTGAATATTGAGCAAAAAACATCAAAAGCCGTGCAAAAAGCTCTTGCTCTCTGTTTAGAATTTCTTTGATTAGGTCCAGCCTCTCTTTTTCTATCTCCGGCGTTGCCACCCTCTGCAACTCTTGCGCCTGAGACAGAACAAACTCAAGTGCCGGGACTAAGTTCTTGCTATGCTCTCTTTTTGCCAAATTCGGGTAAACACCACCAAACTCTGCATGCAAAGCGGCTTGCGAATATATAGTATCACCTAAAACGGAGATTTTACTAAACTGTGTTCCGTCAAAATCAGAACTGTCAGACTCAGTCAGCGAAATCGCTGATTCATCACAGCTTGTCTCTATTGTAAGAATTCTCATAGCTTCTTTATATTATCAGAAAAGCTGTAAAATAAAAGCGCAGTGTAATTTGCAAAAAGCGCGCGGCTTCGCCGCGCGCTTTTGATCCAATATCTTAGCTTAGTGTACCAATGGCAAATTATTGGCTTTCCAATCATTCATGCCATATTGCAAATTTGTAACCCTCTTAAATCCAAGCTCTTTCATGATGCGCATCGTCTCTCCGGAACGGTGCCCTGAGCGACAATAAATATAGTAATGCTTGCTTTTATCAAGCGTATTTAATTTCTGTTTAAAATCTGCTGCGTAAAAGTCTATCTCTTTTGCGCCTTCTATATGACCGGAATTATACTCTGCCAAAGTCCTGACATCTAAGATTACCGTGTCCGGATTATTTCTATCTTTAGTTAAAGCTTCTTGAAACTCTTTAGCTGACAGATTAACAAACTCAGCGGAGCCTGAGCTGAGACTTTGTTGATGTTTTGCAAAATATATCGCGCCAAATATCATCAATGCAACCAACAGAAGCGCAATCCAAATACTTTTATTTTCCATATACTCTTAATTAAATTAATTGATAATACCAATAATCACTCACCCTAAGTATACGGATTAATTGCAAATCGTTGTACACATATGCTACACATTCTAACATATTGTTGATATATTTAAATATTTTATTATACTATTTTGAGCCGGGCGGTTAGCTCAGTTGGTTAGAGCGCATCCTTGACGTGGATGAGGTCAGAGGTTCGAGTCCTCTATCGCCCACATAGAAATTCTTAAACCTCATTGCAACGCAATGGGGTTTTAGTATTTCTTGGCTGATGGAGGACTCGAAAACAGCTGCGCGCTCTCGCTTTTTGGACTTCGTCGCGCTTCGCCTTTCGATTCCCCGT
>CAYPCF010000008.1:0-13714 GCA_964409155.1 uncultured Candidatus Saccharibacteria bacterium
ATTGACATTTTTGGAACAGGTGAACTATATGCATCTAAAACTAAATCTAAGCGATTACTATTAGCAGCCGCTGAACCCATTCTCCATCCCCAAGAATTACCCCAAGCATTAACGCCAATCATAGCATAAGCTGATGAGCCTGAGTTGTATGAAAGAACACGACTAGCTACCATATTGTTATCAGAACTATAAATATCTAGTTTATTTTGTGGATTCGTCGTCCCAATGCCGACGTTGCCACCGTTGTAGTAGAGATTTGAGCCGGTTTTTGCCCACATGTTGTAAAGGTAGTTGAAGTTGTCTCGTATTTTTTGAGAGTTGATAGTATTGCCTACTCCTATCCATGAAGTTCCTTGCCATGATGCAAAAGTGATGCCTGAGGCAAGAAGAAGAGCAAGGGTTAAGATACTTGCGGTTTGTTTTGAATATCGCGGTAGCCGGACTTGTTTACTTAGTAAAGACTTAAGTTTTGTGTAAAACCTAAATGGTTTGGATTTTACTCTTGACATGTTGTGTATTATACAACATTTTTTTGAGAATGTATCTTGTTATGTGGATAAGTCGCTGTGGATAACTTGGCGGGGCGCCTCTTGAAAGCCAGAGGCTTTCAAGAGGCGCCCCGCGTAATAACTGCGCAAACACGGTACCCCTGTCAAACAGCTTACCAATCAATCGGTTTTTTGTTGTATTTTTTTAAGTATTCATTGCATTTTGTAAAGTGCTCATTTCCAAAAAAGCCACGATGCGCAGACAATGGAGATGGGTGCGCAGACTCCAAGATCAAGTGCTTGTCACTGTCTATCAGCCGTCTTTTTCCTCTGGCATATGAACCCCAAAGAATAAAAACCAAATGCTCTCGCTTTTTAGACAAACGCTCTATGACAAAATCTGTAAAATCCTCCCATCCTTGTCCTGCGTGAGATGTGGGAGATGACTTGACGACAGTTAGCACAGCATTTAGCAAGAAAACACCCTGTTTTGCCCACCTTGACAGGTCTGAGCGCTCTTGAGGACTCATGTGACATGTGGCAAAATTATCACTCTCACTGCAAATTTCTTTAAAAATATTTTGCAAAGACGGTGGCTCCGGCACGCCCTCGGGCACAGAAAAACACAGGCCGTGCGCCTGTCTTGGCCCATGATATGGGTCTTGCCCAAGTATCACCACTTTCACTTTGTCAAACGGCGTTTCATCAAAAGCTCTGAATATGTCTTTTGGCTTGGGATAGACCGTTTTGTTGAGATATTCATTTTTAACAAAGGCGCTGAGTTTTTTGAAAGTTTCACTTTCAAAAAACTCAGCAAGCTCTTTCTTCCACGATTCTTCTATCTTTATATTCCCCATAAAAATTATTTAGTTCTCCTCTGACCACTTTACATAAATATATTTGTCTGACAATGCCGGAGTAAACGGAGGCGGGTCATTTCTCAAAAATCTGTCGTAAGAATTCACGCGATGTGCATAGCCGGAGCAAAAGTATCCACTGCTTCCGCAACCCCAAGATGTCCCCACTCTATCTTTTGAGACAACTGTGCCGTTGATGGTCAGGTGCGACCTTGTGTTTCCATTGTAAAAACTTCTGCCGAACGAGCCGTTTTGCGATACAAAGATGCCGTTGAGCTCCATGTTGTTCGGTGAATACTCCGGTATTAAGATATAGCTTTGCGCAATTATAGTGATACCGTCTGAGCCGTCTGAGTCTGCATAGCGCAAGTTGCCCTCAAGCACAACCTCGGGCTGATACGGGCCGGATGGCCTTGCGGCAACTACCGTCAATTTGCCTTTTACGGTGCCTTTTATCCATAGTTTCTCCTGAGAGAAAATCACAGAGCAAGCAGACGGCACTGTATATCTGCCTTGAAAATGCCTGTGCATGATGTGGTTGCGTTCTCGTCTCCATCCAAAACTCCCGCTGTAGTTATATCCGTATTCTCTGCGATATCCCCAAGTGGCACTTGAGTTTGTAACTCTATATACATCCACTGTGCCATCATCTCTGAAGACAAGCTCATAGCCTTTTCTGTCATTTCCATAGTTGCCTGTAAATCTATGCAGATATATACCTCCATGATTTCGGGCCAAGTTTTTTAGCTCTGAAAAGTTCGCCGCAAAGCTGACAAACGACTTCTCGTCCACGGGGTAGTTCCACAGGTTACTGTTCGGCCCGGCGCCAAAAACCCCGGGCTTGCTCTGTGTTGGAGAACAACCAAAAGAGCTGTCGCAGATCCAAGTGTTTTTGGCGCTTGTTACAAGTGAGTTGTTGGTGCCGTCCATGCGTATGCCACCGTTTGAGTGATACGGACCAATGATTTGTCTTGATGCGCCCGCCCATACATCAGTATCTATGATATATGAAAAGCGCGCCACAGAAGGCCTTGCCAAAATTCCCCTCAGGTGGCGCGTAAAACGGCCGTCTTTGGCAGAGACCCCAACTGAGTCAATCTGTAAAGACTGCAAAGCGCCGCACTCTCGCTTTGGGTTAATGCTAAGCGTGAAGCTGCCCAATGTTTGACCGTTTGATATGTCTTTGATTTGGTGAGTATATGGGCCGGGGGCGCCTGTGCCGTCTTGATAGTCTCCGGGAAATCGCGACAAAAACCATTCATAATACTCAAGTCCGCTTTCCGCCAAATCACCCGCAATCTGCCCCGCTTGTTTTGCGTTTACAGCTTTATACTCTTCTGCGGTAAGTCTAACCAAGCCAATCAAAACCATGGTGAAGATAGCTGAGAAAACCATCACAAGTATGGTGGCACTTGCTTTACTGCGCTTTTGTGCTTTTGTTCTTAGCTTACCATTTGTCATATGAATTTACTATATTTCTCAAAGTGGCATTTGAACGAAAATCGTAATACTCCGGCGGGCGATTTGGGTCTGTGTCTATCAAAAGTCTGATGGATACGAAACGCAAGTCTAAAATTTTACTAAAATCCGTAATCTGTTGCTCATCTTTGTCAAAGTATTGAAAAATCGGGATAGCGTGATCCGCATTTTTGACGTGCCAAGCTATCGGTCTTAGCTCTTCGTTTGTATTGTCGTATGTTGGTGGAATGCCGGAAGATTTGATGGTCCCCCTTTTAAAAATACCGTCATCTACAAAAAAACGGACTTGCTCTATCTTGCCATCGTTGTCAATGTCAGAGTAAAATACAAATTCGTTATCCGCCATAGATTTTACAGGGTATGCGCCGGCATCGGAAAAACTCGCTTCTTTTATATTACTCAAAGCAAGCTCTAACGCCCGTCTCATGTCCACCATGGCGCTGGCACTTGAAAGCGCGAAGTCTTGCGATCTATATACCGACAACATGGTCATGGAAATTGCGGTAAGTATCATTGAAAAGACAGCGATATACACTATCGTCTCTATGGCGCCGATGGCGCGGCTTCTTTTAAACACTTCACTAAAATGGCGCATAGATATTTGTTACTCTACTGTAGCTGTAGGGTCTTCCGGCAAGTTGCCAGCTGATTGTTACTTTGTATTGCTTGTAATCGTGAATGTTGCCGTCAGTATCTGCGCCTGACAAGCCGTCTTTGTCATCATCTACCCAACGAACGCTTTGATTAACCGCAAAGGACACCCCCGCATAGCTGGCTGAATCATTTGCCTGCAATATCCCTGAGGGGTCTGAGCCTTGCACCCCCAAGTCTGAGTATTTAAGCGCCTTTGCAAATTCCAAATATCTGTCCGCTATCGCCATAGAGGCAATCCTGGTCTTGTTGACCGCAAGAAGCTTGTTGTTCATCTGCAAAACATACAAGATGGATATGAACGCCAAAGAAAATATGGCAATGGCCAGCACTATCTCTATGATGCTCAATCCTTTTTGCCGTGCTTGTAAGTGCTTGATGTTTTGCTTTGTATTTGTCATAGACTTAGATACTTTGAGTAATGGAATACATAGGCGTTACCATCGCAAGGGCAAAAAAGCCGACCGCAATACCTATAAAAAGCATCAGAAACGGCTCTATGATGGTGGACATGTTTTTTGTCTTTTCATTCACTTCCTCTTCATAATAGTCTGCAACTTTCTCCATCATCTGCGAGGAAGACCCTGTCTCTTCCCCCACTGACAAAAGCTCAACGAACATAATCGGATACAAACCTTCATATTCTCTAACAGCTTCGGAAAATGTCTTGCCTTGCTCCAATCTTTTGGCGACATCTCTTAGAGATTGTTTGAAATATCTGTTCTGCACCACATCTGACGCTATATTTGTGCTCTCTACTATGTCAACTCCCGAGCTTAAAAGAGAAGACAGGGTGCGAGCGGCGTAAGCAGAGTTAATTTCTTTTGTCAGGTCCTTGATAATCGGCAATGTCAAGAAAAACTTACTCTTAAACCATGCGCCTTTTTCAGTTCTGAGAAAAGCCACCGACAGTGAGCCGACAATGAGCGTAAGTAGCGCCGCTATCAGATAGTGTTGGCTTAAAAAGTCGCTAAATCCTATAACAAGCTTTGTAGAATACGGCAACTCGGCATGCATTTCCTTGAACATCTTGCTAAGAGTCGGCACCACGGCAACCATCATAAACGCTCCGACTCCAAAAACCGCAAAGATGATTATGGATGGATATATCATCGCGCCTTTTATCTTCTTTTTGAGGCTGTGCACGCGGTCAAGCTGCTTTGCAACAGACTTGAGTGAGCCGGGCAAGTTGCCGGACAACTCACCGGCTTTTGTCATAGAGATAAAAAGGTCCGAAAAAATATTTTTGTTTTTTTGCAAAGCGGCGAAAAGAGGTTCTCCTTTTTCCACCGCCCCCAACAAGCTCTCTATGCTGCGTTTGAATTTTGGATTTCCGGTTTGTTTAATGGAAATGGACAAGGCGCGCGACAAAGACAAGCCGGCTTTAAGCATGGTCGCCAAGTTCTCCGCAAACAATATGACTTCCTGATCCGGGACAGTGCCTATTTTCTCCGCCCAGTATTGAAAAGACATTGGACCCGCGTCTTCTTTTTGCAACTTGACCAATTGCATTCCTTGGGATTTGATACTTTGGTAAGCATCAAAGCGATTCCGCGCCTCTAAGACACCTTGTTGTATCTCTCCGTCTTTTTTTGCTGTGTATTTAAAACGCATAGCACTATTTAGTCTGCGTTATTCTGAAACCACTCTCAAAACTTCTTCAAGAGATGTTTTGCCTTGAGCCGACTTAAAGATGCCGTCTTCAAACATTGTGAGCATGCCTGAGCTTTTCGCTTGAGCTTCTATCTTGTCAGCTGTCGCAGACTGCAAGATCAGCTCTTTAATAGCTTCATCAACTTGCATGACCTCTTGGATCCCACGCCTGCCTTTGTATCCGCTCGGACATTTATCGGTCTTTTTTGCTTTGCTAAATTCTATATTCTTCCAAGTGACATTCTTGTCAACGACAGATTCTTCTTTTAAGGCCTTCAAAACATTCTGCATATCTACCACATCTTGCAGAGCGTCTATCTCGGAGCGAGAAAGTTTGTGTTTTTCCACTTCGTCGCACAAAACCCTTACCAACCTTTGCCCAATGACAACTTGCAAAACGGAAGATATCAAAAACGGCTCAACACCCATATCAACCAGACGCGGCACGGCACCCGCAGCAGAATTGGTGTGCAAAGTTGACAAGACTAAGTGTCCTGTCAGCGCAGCGTTTACCGCCAGCTCTGCGGTTTCTCTGTCGCGTATCTCCCCCACCATGATGATGTCCGGGTCTTGGCGCACGAGTGAGCGCAGTCCGGAGGCAAAAGTAAACCCTATCTCGGGGCGAACTTGGGTTTGGTTCACCCGTGGCATCTGATACTCTATCGGATCTTCAACCGTAGAGATGTTTACCTCAGGGGTGTTGAGTATATCTAAAATGGTATAAAGTGTCGTTGATTTACCGGAGCCTGTAGGACCGGTTACCAAAATCAACCCCGTTTTTTTGCGTGTCGCCTCGTGAACTCTTTCAAGTCCCGTGCCATGAAAACCTAACGCCTCCAAGGTAAAGCCGCGAACATTCTCCCTTAAAAGACGCATCACGACTTTTTCTCCATAATAAGTAGGTAAAATGGAAACGCGGAACGCCACTTTTTCTCCGGAAGGATCCTTGATCCTAAAACGTCCGTCTTGCGGAAGACGCTTCTCATCAATCCTCAAATTGGACAGTATCTTGATGCGAGCCACAACCGCTGACGCGGCATATTTTGGAAGACTCATAGCATCATGCAATATGCCATCTATACGGTAGCGCACGATGACCTCTTCTTCTTGCGGCTCTATGTGGATATCTGACGCGCCCTGAGATATCGCGTGTTTAAGCAATGAGTCAACAATGCGCACGGCAGGCACGGCCTCGGCCGCTTTCTTTAAAGCTTCTTTGTCCTCGCCGTCGTCTGTATTTTGCAAATGCTCTAAAGCTCTTGACTCGGTTTTTATCACATCTCCAAGCTCATCTTTGAGGGATTTCTGATAAAGTTTTAAAGCGTATTTTATGGATTCGGGATCTGTCAGGTGCGCGCGGATTTTGAGTTTTGTTTTTTTCTTTATGAAGTCTATGGCCTGCAAGTCTTTAGGGTCTAACATGGCGACATCTAAGCTGTTTTTGTCTTTTGAGTATGCCACTATGTTGTATTTGCGCGCCACCGGCTCCGGGATTAAAGACAAAATCTCAGAGTCTATAAACTTGTCGGTAAGGCTCACGAAAGATATGCCGAGCACATAGGCTTCAGCTCTTTTTAGTGTGTCTTGAGTAATAAAACCCAAGCGCAAAAGCGCATCACCGAGCGTAATGTCTTCTTCTTTTGCCAGATCTTGCGCTTCTTGCAAGTCCTTTCCCGAAACCAAGCTTGTGTCTTGCAAAAATTTTATCAGCACATCCGAATCTATCAACATAAAACAATTATAACATAATTTATTTGAAGCTTATATGAAATATATATCCCGAATCTACTCAGCAACTTGCATTTGGTAAAATTAGGTATACAATTTTTTCATTATCAATTAACAAATAAAGCTTATGAATTATTGGCATGATGTTCCTTTGGGTGACAATATTCCTGAGGAATTTAACACAATTATAGAGATACCAAAAGGCTCACACAACAAATATGAAGTTGACAAAGAGACCGGGCTTATCAAGTTGGACAGAGCCAACTACGGCCCTTCTCCGTATCCTTTTGACTATGGTTTTGCTCCACAGACTCTGTGGGACGACAATGACCCGCTTGATGTTATTGTAGTTACAACTAACCCGCTTGCACCCGGCATCTTGGTAAAAGTGCGACCTGTTGCCGTGATAGATATGATAGATGACGGTGAATCCGACTACAAAATCATAGCAGTGCCCGTTAAAGATATGCGTTTTGACAAAGTGCAAGATTTGCAAGACTTAAATGAGCACGCAATCAAAGAATATCAAAATTTCTTTGAAACTTACAAAGACTTGAAAAACAAAACGGTTGAAATACCGGGCATCTACGGCAAAGAAAAAGCAAAAGAAGCTCTTATGCGCTCTGTTGAGTTATATAAAGAAAAATATTCAAAATAGACATTGGTGCTTACATTACACATGATGAAAGGACGCGCCATTTTGGCACGTCCTTTTCTTTTTGGCGTATTTAAACCGAATCGCTTGGCAGCTCTTGCCATTTTAGACTCTTTATTAAAGGCGTGTTTTTACGAAAGTTATGAATTTTAATGTGTTATAATATCTGCAACTCTTAACTTAGAGTATTTATAAGCCAATGAAATAAGATAAATATATGAAAAAAAGTATTATAGTCGGACTTCTTAGCGCCGTTTTTCTGGCGCTTGGTGCGGTGTCATACGCCGAAGAAGTGGAAATGGCGCCCGATAATTATATGGAAGAAATGCGTCAACAACAAAAAGAGTTTAGAGCGGAAAGAGCAAAAGAGCGTGAAATGTTCAAAGAGCACCGCGAAGAAATGCTCAAAGACAGAGAAATGATGCGCAAACAATTCCGGCAAGAAAAAGGTGAAATAAAAGCTTTCCGAATAGAGAAAGTCAGAGCTGTGAAAGCTGAGCGCAAAGAAATGATGGAAAAAATACAGAACGCTGAGTCGCCTGAGGAAAAACGCGCACTCATAAAAGAAGCAAAAGAAAAAAGAGCGCAAATGAAATCTGAAATAAAAGACGCCAGAAAAGAGTTCCGTGGGAAAATCCGAGTAGCTGTTATCAAAAAATTCCAAAGGCGAAAAGAAATAGCTCAGAGACGCTTTGACTTTGTTTTTGCGCGAATGCATCGCATCTCCAAGCGTATATCTGCAGTAATAGAAGAGCTTGAATCTAAAAAGGTGTCAGTCGGCAAAGCGAAAGAATATCTGCAAAGTGGCGATAAAAAACTCAAAGAGGCCGAAGAAAAATATGAAGCTGTTAAAAAAGAAGTTCAAACTTGGTCCGTAGAGGGTCTAAACCGGGAAGATTTAAAAGCTCACGCCAAACAGCTAAAAGACAAATACAAAGAAATAGTTGCTCTACTCAAATCGGCGCGAAGTGACTACAAAATGGCAATCAAAGAAATCAAAAATTCCGTATTAAAAATAATCAAAGCCAAAAAGGCCCCAGAACACAAAGCGGAAAAAGTTGAGGCAGACGGTCAAGATGGGCAATAGTATTTATCAAGTTAAATAAAATAGCTATGGACGAGAAAAACACAACAAACGCAGGCGACAAAAATAGTTATGTCGCAATAATAATAATTGTTGGCATTTTACTGGCAGGTGGCGCTTACGCGTATTTTAAAGCGCAGGAACAACAATACCCTGAGCCAAGTCAAGCAAAGATACTACACCGAGAAAAGTTAACCCCTGAAAACGATCCCGTTTTGCATGCGCCTGAAAGCACATCAACCAACCCGGAAGATATAGAGAAAGACTTAGATATGTCAGGGCTTGATACGATAGATAAGGATCTGAATTCTTTGGATCAGCTGTAAAATCTTGCCGTTTGTAAGTGCGGGCGGGGCTTAAGCCCCGCCCGCACTTTGATTTATATAAAAATTAAGCTATACTTGCTGACATATGACTCAATTATATAAAGATTTAAAAATAGAAAATGAGGCGCCGTCAAAATTAACGGTTACAGCAAAAGTAACAGCGGAGCAACTGCCAAAAATGGTAGAGGAGCAACTAAAAGACAGAGCCAAAAATATGGTTTTGCCGGGTTTTAGAAAAGGAGAAGCGCCCATGGAGCTGGTCCAGAAGCATATCAACGAAGATATTTTAAAGCAGGATGCGGCAAAAGACTTGGTAGCGCAAGCATTGGCTCAAATCATTATAGAAAATCAGCTTAAAGTTATCGGACGGCCAAATATTGAATTACAAGAGATAAAAGACGGTGAGGATTTGTCATTTACAGCACAACTCGTTGTTTTGCCGGAAATTCAAATTGACTCAAAATATAAAGATGCCATATCAAAACTCAACAAAGGCGCCGGTGTAACTGAAGTGACGGTTAGTGATGAAGATGTGGCAAATGTGCTACTACACCTTAGAAGAGAAAAAGCAAGAATTCTCACATTGGAAGCCATGCAGAAAGACAAAAATGTCAAGATGCCTGATTTTGCATCTATTCCCGAGGATAAGCTTCCTCAGTTGGATGAGAAAGATTTTAAGGATTTAACAGGAGCGGATACAGAGGCTGATTTCAAATCCAAAGTAAAAGAAAACATACGCGCCGAAAAAGAAATCGCAGAAAAAGAAAAAAGGCGCGGGGCAATAGCAGAAGAACTTATAAAGCATTGCAAAGTGGACTTGCCGGATGAAATAGTAGAGATGGAACTGGAAAGAGCAAATGCGCAAATGCAGCAAGATCTGCAAATGATGGGTATGACTCTTGATATTTACTTGTCTCAGATACAAAAGAGTAAAGAAGACTTTGAGAAAGAAATGCGTGAGGCGGCAAGGCGTCGCGCGATTTTGCAACTTGCTCTGGACAAGATAGCGCAAGAAGAAGACATCCGTCCAAGTCCTGAAGAAGTCCAAAAAGAAACCGAGCATGCATTGTCTCACAACCCAAACGCCAACAAAGACGAAATAATGGCGTATGTTGACGCTCAATTATCAAATGAAAAAGTGTTTAACTTCTTGGAAAATCTATAAGCTTATGTCCAATAACGCAAAAATAAAATCCAGTTTAATACCGATGGTCGTTGAAAAAGGCGAACATGGTGAGCGGGCTTTTGATATATACTCACGCCTTTTGAAAGAAAGGATAATTTTTCTGAGTGGACCGATAGAAGACCATGGCGCAAATACCGTGATAGCGCAATTGCTTTTCTTGTCATCAGAAGATCCGAAAGCTGATATCTCTTTATACATTAACTCACCCGGTGGTTCTGTTTCCGCAGGGCTAGCCATCTTAGACACAATGAACCACATCAAACCCGATGTCTCTACAATATGTGTAGGGCTTGCAGCATCAATGGGGGCGGTCATATTGTCAGCCGGCAAGAAAGGCAAGCGTTTTATATTGCCCCATTCTGAGGTCATGATACACCAGCCTTGGGGTGGTGCACAAGGTCAGGCATCAGACATAGAAATTACAGCAAAGCACATTTTGCAAACTCGCGACACCCTCAATAAAATCCTTGCAAAAAACACAGGACAAAAACTCACAACAATAGAAAAAGACACGGATAGGGATTTCTTTATGTCAGCTAAAGATGCGGTAAAATACGGCTTGGTGGATAAGGTGATATAATCTGACGCTCTTTGTAAAGCGGGCGCACCGAAGGTGCGCCCGCTTTTTAATATGCAAATAGATAAACGCCGCTTTTGCCTTTGGCAAAAGCGGCGTTTATCTCAACCAAGAATTGAGAAAATAAATTCAACCCGGCTTCTATCTTGCATATTCCATTGCATGAGTCTCGCGTATCACATGCACTTTTATCTCTCCCGGGTATTTAAGCTCCTCTTCCACCCTTTTTGCAATGTCTCGCGCAAGTTGGTATGATTCCAAATCATTTATATCACTCGGATTTACAAAGATACGAACCTCGCGACCTCCTGATATGGCAAAGCTTTTTTCAACCTCAGGGTAAGAATTTGCTATAGCCTCCAATTCTTTCAAGCGTTTTATATATTGCTCTACAGTATCGCGCCTTGCTCCGGGCCTGCCCCCTGAGATAGCGTCTGCAACTTGCACAATGTAGCTTTCCGGAGTTGAGTAAGGATATTCTTCATGGTGCGCCTCCATGGCTCTTATCACCCTTTCATCCACTCCAAACTTTTGCAATATCTTCCTTCCTATCTCAACGTGTGTACCTGAGACCTCGTGGTCCACCGCCTTGCCAATATCATGCAAAAGCGCTCCTGCGCGAGCCACTTGCGGGTCCGCCCCTATCTCTTCGGCAATCATTCCGGCAACATGCGCCATCTCTACGGAGTGCCACAGGACATTTTGTCCATAACTTGTCCTGAAATGCATGCGACCGAGTATCAAAAGAAGTTTTGGATCCAAGTTATATACCCCTGCCTCATGTGCCGCCTCTTCTCCTTTCTTCTTGATTATCTTGTTGATTTCGTTCTCAGCCTGCTTTATGGCTTCTTCTATCTTTGCAGGTTGAATACGACCGTCTAAGATGAGATTTTCAAGGGCCACCCGCGCTATCTGTCTTCTGACCGGGTCAAAAGAAGAAATGGTGATTGTTCCAGGAGTGTCATCCACTATCAAATCCACTCCTGAAGCACGCTCAAAGGCTCGGATATTGCGCCCTTCTCGCCCTATAATCTTCCCTTTAATCTCATCATTTGGCAACTCCACCGTGGTAGACAAAACCTCTGCCGGAACAGAGTTGCCAACCCTATGTATGGCTGTAACCAAAATCTCTTTGGCTTTTTCCTCAAATTTTTCCTCACTATCTTGAGCAAGCTTCTGCAAGCGCACCGACAGATCTTCTTCGTAAGCCTTTTTTATATCGTCAAGCAACTGCTTTTTTGCTTCGTCTTTACTCAAGTTGGCTATTTCTTCTAATTTCTTTATTTCTTTCTGCAAAGTTTCTTCGGCTTCTTGCAATTTTTGCTCTGTTAATTCTTTTGATTTTGATATTTCTTCTTCTTTCTTGGTCAAGTCAATCCTTTGTTTGTCCAATGTCTCCTCACGGCGCAAAATACGATCATCTTTTTCTTTGAGCTCTTTTTCTTTGATTTTTAGATCTTCCAACAGCTCATCTTTTAATTTTTCGGCTTTCTCTTTGGCCTTTTCTATGAGCTGTTCTGACTCTTCTTTGGCATCAAGTAACATTTGCTTGACTTCAAGCTCTACCGAGCCTTTTTTGCCCAACGTTATGAGGAGTCGGATAACATAACCTGCAGCAAAGCCGACTACGGCTGCCGCCAGTATAAGGATTAATGACAATGTGCTTATCATAGGCAGTTTAAATTAGTCCTGCCCGCCCCTTGGTCTGTATTTAAACTTTAATTCGCTCTATAAGTTATTTAAAAACAAGAAGTCGGGTTCGGATGATTGATAAAAAGTTCCGGATTTTCGGCTGGTTTTGTCATGCAGAACAGCCTTATAATAACACAGAAAATACAGTTTATCAAAAATTTAAACGCATAATTTTGACACCTCTGGCAAAATAGGGTGTAATTTTATCGCTATTGCATAAAAATATGCAGAATATATAATGTTTTTAAGGTCGTGTGCATAATTATTAGAATACAAGAATTAATATATTAAAAAACAAGTATGAATAAAGCAGATATTATAGAGGCCGTACACCAAGTTTTAGGTGGCACAAGAGCTGATGCTGAGCGTGCGGTAGAGGCATTTATGAATGCTATTGTCTCAGCGCTCAAAAAAGGAGACGAGGTTGCACTACCGGGCATTGGCAAGTTCAAAGTAAAAAGAAGAGCTGCTCGTCAAGGTAGAAACCCTGCCACAGGAGAGACCATTCAAATACCGGCTAGCAATGTTGTAGGCTTTAAGGCCTCAAAGACATTAAAAGACGCTGTAAACTAAATTTTTCAGTGGAGCGGCCGGCGCGCAAGGCTACGCCTTGCGCGCCGGCTTTTTTGCCATACAATATGACTATGTTGCTTATTTACAAAGAAAAGGGCTTGAGTTCTTTTGCTGTTGTGCAACGCGTCCGCAAAATCACCGGGGTAAGAAAGGTCGGACATGCAGGCACCTTGGACCCCATGGCGGAAGGATTGCTTATCGTTTTGGTGGGAAAAGACGAAACCAAAACAGCGCAGAAGTTTTCAGGCTTAGACAAAGAATACGAAGCTGTGGCCAGATTGGGCGTCTCAACAGATACGGGAGATCTGGAAGGTGAAGTTGTCAGCGAAAAAGATTGCTCTTCACTGTCAGACAACACGATCAAATCCGCACTGTTAAGCCTAAAAGGAGAGCACAGATGGGAAGTCCCCAGATTTAGCGCCATCAAAGTTAAAGGTAGAGCCCTTTACAAATACGCGCGCGCAAACGAAGAGGTAGACCTACCCAAAAAGAACATGCACATATATAAGATAGAACTTATAAGTATCACAAGAACTCAAACACACATAGACATAAAATACAGAGCCGAGGTATCGTCAGGCACATACATACGCACGATTTCTGAAAAACTAGGCAAGCTTCTATCTTGCCCTGCCAGCACAACATACATATTACGCACGAAGATAGGAAAATATGACTTGCAAGATGCTCAAAAGCTTGATAATCTAGAAAAGCATGAGTGAGATTATAATAAAGTCTTTAGATTTTATAGGAATAGAAAGCGCA
>CAYPCF010000008.1:13814-19223 GCA_964409155.1 uncultured Candidatus Saccharibacteria bacterium
ATCTTGAAAAAGACAAACACCAAACAAGAATACGCACTTTGAAGTCTTTGGCGGAAATTTGGTTTAAACACAAAGGAAAAGACCCAAAAACCAACAAAGATATCGCCGCATTGATAGAAGCACCTTGGTAAAGCAAGACACAAAATCCAACAAATTATACATCTCAAAACACGTGTATTAAAGTGTATAATTTGGGCAATAGAAAAACTGCAGCTTAAAATTTGGAAAAAAACATACTTTTGCTATAATCATAAATGTATGGAGCGCATGAAAAAACTGTCTTTAAAAATATTAGCTTTGCTTGCCTTGCTTTTGGCGTTTGTATCCATGAGTTATGCTATACACCTTAGCTCACCTGCAAACTCCCAAGAGCAAAAAACGGCCTCAGAGCAAAGCTCATTTGTATTTACCGCAGAAAAAGACGGTCAGACTGCCTTAGACCTCATAGAAAAATATGTAAAAATCCACAGTAAAAAATACAGCTTCGGTGTTATGATTCTCGGTGTTAACGGACATGATGCGCCGAGTGGCTCTTTTTGGGCTTTTTATGTAAATGGAAAACTTGCAAACAAGGGTGTATCAAACACAGTCCTGCATAAAGGAGATAAAGTGGAGCTAAAACTGGAGAAAATCAAAAAATAAAATGTTAAAACAACTTATAAAAAAGAAAGATTTTATCATCGCTGTCTTAGTATTTATATCGCGCTTTGGATTTCTGCCGGCTAACTTCAGTCCCCTTGGCTCATTTGGCTTTTTGTCAAAAAACTTTGTGTTGTTTTTTGGCGGTATCATACTTTTTGATATAATTCATTCCGGTTTTTATCCGTATTTCTGGATGACCTATATTGGCTTTTTGGCATATCCTGCGCTGGGTTATATATCCAAAGATACGAAAAGCAAGCTACTGCTTCTACCACTTTCATCGTTTCTGTTTTTCTTAATTTCTAATTTTGGCTCATATCTTGCAATGTATCCGCACAATATATACGGGCTTATAAGTTGTTATACGAATGCTTTACCATTTTATGTCAATACTTTATCCTCAGATATAGTCTTTGGATATGGAGCATTAGCGCTTGTAGCTGTGGCACAAAAAGTGCACATGCATACGCCACGCTTGACTTAGCCGTCCTACATTGTAAGATATAGCCGTCCGTTGCCTCTGTAGTTTAACGGATAAAACGGGGGCCTTCTAAGCCCTTGATGGTGGTTCGATTCCACCCGGAGGCGCACATTACAATTGTCCTCATAAAATAAAAGACGGGCACGAGCTACAGCTATTGTGCCATTAATTGGCGGTTGTCTTGCCTGCTATGGTGCTGTTTTTCCTCGCGCTGTTTATCATCTTAAAAATATCTTCTAAGATTTTTTCGTCTTTAAACGCAGAGCTCCCTTTTGCTTGTGTGTTGTGGTTTTTATGGTGTTGTTGACTCTGAAGTATGTTGAAACTGCGAATTTGCAAATAAAATATCATAATCCCGACGACAAGAATCAAAACAAACGCAAACAGTGACACCGCCCACAGAAGACCTGCAATGTGTTTGCGACTGAATTTATATGTAAATTTTTTATAAAAATCCATACACTTTACTTTTTAACAAAAACTATCAGCTGCGCGTGCATTTGCCATGTATCATCATCCCGCCTTTTTAGCGATATATCATCTAAATATCCAAGATACGGCAAGTGCTCAAGGTTGCTTTCATATGCAAGGAGCTTGTCCAGATTCCCTTTTGCTATCACTTCTACAGACATTTCTTGCAGATGTGTGCCTTGTAAATCACGAATATTTGAAGACGAGGCGTCAGCTGTAATGTCCTCTTTATCTGCCAATTTCTCCAAATAATCCAAAAACTTCAAGGTGGAAGCGTTATCAAGCGCCAAGTCTGTAAGGCCGGTCAGCTTTTCCTTGTAGCTCGGTGGGATACCGCTTTTGTTTTTGATTTGACTCTTCAAATACACCAGCTCTTCTGCCGTATCAGATATGCTCATTATTTCTCGTTTGTTGATAATCACGACTGTAATCACTAAAGCATACAGCAACAGCGCCGTGGTGCTAAGTAAAATCAATATGCCGATATTTTTGCGTAATGTATTCATGAGCTAAGGAATATTTATTAACAAAGGTATGTCAAAGCCGATACGATGGTCTGGGCTGACTCTTAGCGAAGAGACTACTTGGGACATATCTATATTTTTATATCCTGATGCCTGCAATGCCTGCACAAAATTGATAATATCTTCTTTGTTGTTTGCTTCCGCAGACAATTCCAGTCTGATTTGCGAAACTTTTTCTTTACCAACTCTCAGTGATAAAGTTTTCAAAACAACATTGGATTTGCTAAGCACGGCTAAAATGTCTCGCAATAGTTTTCCTTGTTTTAGTGATAAATGTGATGATACCTGTCCGGCAAGTAAAGAAAGCGCCTCGTTTGACACATTGTCTTTTTGGCTATTTTTTGTTTGAAGCAAACTCTTTTCCACTTTCACATTCTGCTTTTGCCACTTGCTCTCTGTATAAAGCCAAACATACTCAGCAAAGAAAACAGAAAGTAAAAGCGCCGCCGCAATAGTCAGCCATGCCATAAACACAATAAGTGCGCGAAGTATAAAAAGTCTGTTTAATTCTTTTTTCTTAAAAAATGGTAGAACATTCATAGTTCAAGATCCTTTAAAAACAATCCGATAACGGTAGCCAGTTTGAAAGAGTCTCGTTTGTGAATATCCGGCACAAACTTATCAAGGTCAAACATGCGTTGCCACACATTCACATAGAATGTGTCTATCCCCAACTCTGTCTTTATGAGAAGGTCAAGAGCATTTGTCGCTGCATTACCACCGGACAAAAATATAACACCAATCTCAGGGCTGTTCTCTTGTTTGTGCGAATTAAAATAATCTATAACGGATTTTAACTCTTTTAAAAAACCTTCCTTTAACTCTGCAAGATTTGCCTCGTCTGCAAACAACAGTCCTTCTCTGTATTTCCATTCAAAAAAATCGTCATTGTCAGCATTCTTGGCGCCGGTTATTTGTTTGTAGATTTTGTAAAAACTGTCTTTTACCGGATATTGTATGGTAGTGCTAAAAATCGGGGCCTTTGAGACAAATACGCTAACGCCTACCTTGCTTGTTCCTATATCCAAAACCACATACGGCTTTTTGGAATTGCGCACCTGTTCCGGAACCACAGCTCTTTCCATGGAAGCGGTTTCAAGCTCGGCGCTTTTCACAATAAAACCGGCGCTCTCAAACGCCTCCAAATATTCAGATATCACAGCGCTTGAATACACCACAACAGATACTTGCGCTCCAGATTTGCTTTTGTTGTTGATATCAAAATCAAAGATGGCTTCTTGTGGATTAAACGGTATGAACTCTGAAAGTTTAAATTCAATAAATTGACGTATGGTATCGCTGTCACGGGCTTCATCTTCCGGCACGAACAGATCAAACACAAAAGCATGCTCTTCGGGCAAGGCAATATTTACAAACTTGTGTTTTTTATATTTCTTTCTGAAATAGCTGATATGTTCTGAGAGTTTTTTGACATCCACCACTTCGCCTTCATGCACTATACCATGTGGCAAATCGGATTGCTCATAGGCAAACGGAACATAGCCATATGGACCTCTCTCGGCTTCAAAATACTTTATACTGTGATCAGAAATATCAAAAGAGGCAGCCGGCATCGTAAGGTACCTCGGCGCTTTTATAAAGCTCAGTGTTTTATCCAAAGACAAATGCCCCATGCGTCAAATTATAACACACAGAAAATCGCTAACCTGCTTTTGCTCCGGCCTCAATGTCGCTGTCCGGAGTCAACATTGCAAAAGAGTTGTCCCCACTTAAAGCCACAAGCATTCCTTGGCTCTCTACGCCAAAGATTTTACGCGGCTCCAAGTTAAGCACATATAAGTATTTATTGCCCAACAAGTCTTCCGGGGATCTGTGTTTTGCTATGCCCGATACTATGGTCCTTGTTCCCATATTACCAAAGTCCACGGTGCATTTAATCAGCTTATCAGACCCTTTTATAAGCTCGGCTTCTTTTATCTCCCCTGCGCGCAAATCAAGCTTAGTAAAATCATCAAAACTTATATAATCCGGAGAGCTTGTTTTTTCATCTGAGTTGTGCTCTTTTGATGGAGCTGTATTTGCATCTGGGTCTTCACTTTTTGATGTAAAACATCGTTTTAGACAATTTATAAATGACATATACTGTGTATTATAATTTATTTAAATAACTTTGTAAAATCAGAGTCGCCGCCTGTGCGTCTTTTCTTTCTTTGTGTTGCTTTTTGCGCGTTTTGGTTTTGCGTCTCAGCATGCGTTCTTCTGCCAGACTTGCTTGTGTGCTGAAACGCTCATCTTCAAAAACAATGGGAAGCCCGCGCGCTTGCATTTTCAATGCAAGCGCGCGGGCTTCTTCGGCAACAGCATTAAACCCACCTGACAAGTTCCTTGACTCGCCTATCACAAGCAGGTCTATCTGTTCAATATTTTCTTGCAGAAAATCTTCCAACTCACCCGTTTTAAGAAGACACCAAGGGGTGGCCACTTTGACCGGAGCGTTTGCCTCTGCTTTTGATAGTCCACAATATTTGGTCCCGTAGTCCAAGCCAACGATATAGCCCATGCAAGTATCTTAGCACAGATTGCCTGATTATCTATGCTCTATGGTATGGATGTCCGGCTTTTATACTCAAGCTTCTATACAAGACTTCCGCAAAGATTGCAACAACAAAATCATGCGGAAAAGTAAAGCTGGACAATGACAAAAGAAAATCCGCCTTCCGCTTTAAAGCTTTACTGAAGCCGTCTGCAGGCCCTATAGCAAAAAGGAGCTTTTCAGAGTGCAACTCTGAGTTCTCTAACATACGCGCAAAACTTACAGAATCCAAATTCTCTCCTGCCTCATCTAAAAGAATCAGCTTTGCGCCACGCCTGTCTTTCAAATGCAAAATTTTGTCTTCAAAAGACGCATCGTCTTTTAGAGTTAGGCTCTCAATTTTTGCAAAACCTGATGCGCGTCTGTAATACTCAACGGCTATGGAGTCAAACGGAGCCTTTGTTTTACCTGCACTAAGCACTATAATATGCATACATTTGATTATAACAAAATAAATGAAGCAAAACACAATGCTTCAAAATAAAGGGGTGCTTTCGTCTTACAATAAGCGTTCATACAGAGTTATGTTAAATTTGATTTGTTATTTTCAAGTTTTCTGCTATTATTTACGCGAAACGGAGGGGTGGCTGAGTGGTTGAAGGCGGCGGTCTTGAAAACCGTTGTAGGGTCAAACCTACCGTGGGTTCGAATCCCACCCCCTCCGCCAAACAAAACAGCGCGCCTACCATGGCGCGCTGTTTTTGTTTGGGGGAGAGATTTTATATGTTTTCTAACAA
>CAYPCF010000009.1:0-6418 GCA_964409155.1 uncultured Candidatus Saccharibacteria bacterium
AGGACTTATGTGAAAAAAGGAGAGGGAACAACACTTTACTGGACAAGCAGAAATGCAAGCAGCGCAATTTTTGCAGACGATGGCGCGGTGGCGACAACAGGCTCAAGAGTGGTATATCCAAATCAATCCGGATACTACAAGCTTGTGGTAACAGACAGCAACGGTCATCAAGGAACTTGCCAGACTTATGTAACAGTAAGCACTCCGAGTTCTGTGGTTGTTGTGTCAAGCGTTCCTTACACAGGACCTAACGATGGCATCTATGTAGGGCTTATGCTCGCTGTATTTGCAGGAGCATCTACAGTTCTCTACAGACGCCGTCGCCAAGTTCTGGAACTCCTAAACATATAATCGACTCAATTATATTAGCTCCAAACGAAAATCAAAGTGCCGCCGGCGTAGCCGGCGGCACTTCTTGTTGATGATTAAGAGCGGAGCTTTTTATATATATCTTCCAAGGCTTTCACAGCATCGCCGGAGGCGATGTTGTTTTGGTGATATACAATATTGGTACAGTCTCCAGCAGCCCAGATATGCTCGTTACTTGTGGAGTTTACCCACGGATCTATCTCTATCTGTCCGTAGTCGTTTAGTTTTACAAGGTCTTTTACAAGATCTGTGTTTGGCACTGCGCCTATCTCTACAAATACACCTTGCACCTTAAGGTCTTTCTCCTCACCCGATATGCGATCTTTGTATTTTAATCCTTGTAAGAAGCTGTCTCCGTACAACTCGGTCAATTCAGCATTTGTGACGCCGGCAAACTTTGGATTGGATTGAAGTTTTTCTACGGTTCCGGGGTCCGCTTTGAAGTTTTCACCATATTCAAGAAGGGTTACCGAGTTGACATAAGCAAGAAGCTGAGCTGCGGATTCAAAACCGGCATTACCACCGCCCACAACTACCACATCTTTGCCGGTAAACATTGGACCGTCGCATGTTGCACAATATGTAACACCTTTGTGTTCAAATTCATCTGCGCCTTTGGTTTGCAGTTTTCTCCTTACAGAACCCAACCCAAGAAAGAGATTTTCCGCCTCAAAACTTTCGCCGTTAGTAAGTTTGAGCGTAAAGCCGTCTTGTGTTTGCGATATTTCCTCTACACGGGTAGGGTATTTGATGTCCACTACATCATCTGCGTATTCTTCCACATGGGCCTTGAATTTTTCTCCAAGTTCTTTTCCGCTTATGTGTGGGATTGCAATCCAGTTTTGTATATCTTCTGACACATTGCTTTGACCGCCCCAATCGTCTGTTATGATGGTGGATTTGAGTTTCTTGCGTGCCGCATACACTGCAGCTGTAGTTCCCGCAGGACCTCCGCCTATAATTGCCAATTCGTATTTTTGCATATGATTTTTATTAACTATTAATTACTTCAAAGATCTTTTCAGAAAAGAAGGTATTCCGCCCCAGTCTGAGTCATCCAAATCTTCGCCATCTTCGTCTAATTTTTCTGTTTGCCGTGGATTACTTGGTGTTTTCGGTTCCGGAACTTCTTCATCTTTAAGCTCTGCTATGTCTTCAGGTAGCTCATTGTGTATGCTGTTGTTCTCATCTTCGGATTCTTTTTTAGAGCCAAAAAACGAGCTTAATTTACCGGTTTTTTCTTCTGAGCTTTCCTCTGTGTCTTCATCGGAAGCTTCGTCATAATGCCGGTCGGATGCAGCGAGTCCTTTCTCACTTGGAAATCCTGTGGCGATGACGGTTACTTTTATGAAGCCTTTCTTTAAGGTTTTGTCTTCAATGGTTCCGAAAATAATACGCGCGTTTGAATCCACTGATTTCGTGATAACTCCTGCGGCTTCTTGAATCTCAAGCATTGTCAAATCATCGCCTCCCGAGATGGCAAAAAGGACACCGGTCGCGCCGTTGATATCAATATCCAAAAGAGGGGAGTTAATGGCTTCTTGCGCCGCTTTTGTGGCTCTGCCTTCACCGCCCGCTTGTCCGATACCCATAAGGGCGCTACCTGCAGACTCCATAACAGCGCGGATATCTGCAAAGTCAACGTTGATGATGCCCGGAGTGGTAATCAAATCGGAGATACCGATTACCGCTTCTTTCAAGATATCATCACATATGGCAAAAGCATCTTTGACATTGGTCTCTTTGCTGACAAGAGATAGGAGCTTGTCGTTTGGTATTTCTATGATGGCGTCCACTTCTCGCTTTAGGTTTGCGATGCCTTGCTCTGCGAGGCGTGCGCGTTGCATACCTTCAAATGAGAATGGGCGAGTAACAACACCTATGGTAAGAGCTCCGGCTTCTTTTGCAATTTGCGCCACCACGGGGGCTGCTCCCGTGCCGGTTCCACCTCCCATACCACCTGTGACAAATACCATATCAGACCCTTTCAGCGCTTCGTGTATTTCTTCTCGCGTTTCTTCGGCGGCTCTTTTGCCAAGCTCGGGGTTCATACCTGTGCCGAGACCTCGAGTCAGATTCTTGCCGATATGAATTTTTTTCTTGGCTTTGGAATGGTGCAGATCTTGAGAATCTGTGTTTATTGTAATAAAGTCAACCCCCTCAACTTTTGAATTTAACATGTGGTTTACGGCGTTGCCTCCGGAGCCGCCGACTCCGACCACTCTTATGCGGGCAAATGCTTCTATGTCCGGTTTTATTTGTTTCATAACAATCCTATCTTATTTATAATACTCGTATTTTAACAAAATTCTAAAGAAAAAGAAAATTTCAAAGGCTAAAATATTGTGTTATAATGCTGCCTATGAGTAAAAATATTATAACCGGGATAGATATTGGAACACATAGCGTAAAGGTTATAATAGCGCAGAGTCAGGCGCATGGCGCTCCTTTAATTTTAGGGACAGCGGTTAAGCATACTCACGGTTTGAAAAACGGATATATTACCAACGCACATGAAGTCAGGCGTTCTTTGCAAGTTGCCGTAAGTAAGGCAGAACAGATGGCCAACCTGCAGATAGACAGCGCTTTTGTCGGGATAGGCGGGGTGGGGCTTGACTCTCTCTATGTAAAATCAGATGTAACATTGCTTAAATCTGAAGCCACAGTAGAAGACCAAGATATAGACAGGGTTATAAATCAATCTTTAAAGAAGGCGCAGAAAAGCTTGGTAAATCGCAAAGTTATACACAAGATACCGATAAAGTTCTACATAGACGGAAAAGAAATATTGGGTGAGCCGACAGGCATGAAGGGTAACAAGCTGTCTGCCGACATAATGCTCATCACCGCTTTAGAGCCGCACTTTAATTCTCTAAGAGAGATTGTGGAGTCTTTGGATATAGATGTCTTAGACATGGTGGCTTCTCCAATAGCCGCGAGTTTGGTTGTCTTGAGTAATGAGCAAAAAGAAGCCGGATGTGTCTTGGCGAACATAGGCGCTGAGACGGTTTCCATAATTGTTTATGAAGATGGCACTCCGATCTCCCTTAAAGTTTTTCCGACGGGGTCTTCTGATATTACAAGCGAGATAGCTTTGAGACTGCAAGTCCCTCTAAAACAAGCAGAAGAGATGAAGAGAGGATCTTTGTATGACCAGGCAATACCCAAGAAGAAGTTGGATGATATCATTTCCGCCAGATTAAAAGAGATGTTCATGTTGATTAAAGCGCACCTTAAAGATATAGGTAAAGACGGTCTTTTGCCTGCGGGGGTTATTTTGACAGGCGGTGGAGTAGGTATAGCCAAGATTAAAGATTTGGCGCGCGTAGCATTGAAGTTGCCGAGTGAATTGGCGCAGCTGAAAGTTCATAACAAGACCTTAAAGGATTCCACTTGGGCTGTCGCATACGGATTATGTATTTACGGCAATGGCAAAGTCAGTTATTCTCGTTCTCACACTGCGCTAAAATTAAAGCATTTGTTGAGTAAGTTCTTTAAATATTTTGCGCCGTAGATTTTTACGGTTTACAACGCCGTTTTGCTTGTAATTTGAGACATTGTCTTTAGCTTGCAAATTTCAATAATAAGTTTTTCTCTAATTTTTCCATTTTATGGCCATGCCTGTGACCCTTAAGATGCAACAAAGAGTGGATAAAGAGAAACAGGATATGTTCTTGTTGTTTGTGGCCGAAAGTGCGAGCTTCTTTGAATGATTTGTTTAAGTTGATGATTATTTCTCCGGAGCTGTCAGAGTATGGGAAAGATAAGGTGTTTGGGACATAGTCTTTGTTGCGGTATTCTTTATTGATTCGTCTCGCAAACTTGTCTGAGCAAAATATAAGGCTTAGCTCATATTTTTTACCAAGAACCCGTTCTTTAATTTTTTGCAGTAACTGTGTATCCGGGATGGGGTATTTTCGTGTTTTGTTGTGTATAGATAGGGTGTGCATGGTTGTTTGTGCTTGGGTTAGAGAAAAGGGCCGAAGGCGCAGCCTTCGGCCCTTAGCCGTTATTGGCCGCTCGTGTTAGTAGGCGCTTTGCGCACTTTGCGTTCCTTGAGCCTCCCTTCTTTTATGAGTTTCATCACCGCTTGTTTTTTGGCAAGTCTTTTCAAGGCGGCGGCTTTCTTCATATTGCGAGAAACGGGCTTTTCTCGTGTTTGTATTTTGCGGACATGCATCAAGATTCCGCTGCCTCTAACTTTATATGAGAATTTACGCAATACGCTGGCGGTATTCTCATTTGAACCTCTTGTTACTTTTATGTTTATAGCCATAATGCGCATAAATATAGCATAGTCTCTTGTTTTGCGCAAGAGTTTTTGCTATTCTTTCTGCATGGAACTTAAAAGCTTGATAGTGGGTCTTGGAAACCCGGACGGCTACGAGGGCACAAGACACAACATAGGTAAGGATTTCCTAAAATATTTTGCCGAGAGTCAAGGGTTGTCATTTACCAAAGATAAATTATCCGGAGGTGAATTCGCTTTTTTGGAAGTTGCAGAGTTTGTAAGCGTGATTTTTTTGCCGGAAGAATACATGAACAATTCAGGACTATCACTTGCAAAAGCCATCTCGTTTTTTGATTTTAAACATGTCAGTGATGAGGATATATTACTTGTTCATGATGAGCTTGACTTACCGTTTTCTGAGATTAAAATTTCTTGTGGCAAGAGCGATGCCGGGCACAAGGGTGTAAGGTCTGTCATAGAGACATTAGGGTCAAAAGAATTTTGCAGATTGCGTATTGGAATTGACGAAGATACACGGATCCCAAAGGATAAATTTGTATTGCAAAAGTGGAGCATGGATGAAATGAAGGCCTTGCCAGCTGTTTACGAGCAGGCACAGCAAGCACTGATGTTATATTTGCGTGATGGAGCGCAAGAAGCAATGAGTAAAGTTAAGCGAGATAAACATTAGTTTCAGATTATGAAGAAAATCGGATACCAAGGCACACAAGGTTCATATTCTCACCAGGCGTCTTTAGACTTGTTTCCACAAGCTAAGCATCTTGGCTTTGTTTCTTTTGATGCTTTGACCGATGCTTTGCGCGATGGGGCGATAGACATGGCTGTTATGCCGATAGCGAATTCCACAGCGGGCAGGGTGTCCGGTTCTCATAATTTGATTTACGAAAAAGATCTATATATCACAGATGAATATTTTCTTGCGGTTAGGCATTGCTTGATTGCAAACAAAACTACTCGCAAGAAAGACATTAAACGAGTCTTTTCTCATCCACAGGCTTTAAGTCAGTGCTCTGAGTTTATACACAAAAACGGGTTAGAACAGGTCGTATGGTCAGACACGGCAGAATCGGTAAAGTATTTAACTGAGCAAAACTCAAAACACGGCGCGGCCATAGCGTCAGAGTTGGCGGCTCAGATATACGGATGCAAAATTTTGAAGCGAAATATTCAAAATAAAAAAGACAATACGACACGTTTTGTAGTTTTGTCTCGTTCTAAAAAGATATGCGTTAAACGAGATGGGGTTATAACAAGTATATTTTATATTACAAAAAATATTCCTGCGGCTTTATATAAAAGCCTTGGCGGATTTGCGACCGAAGGCATCAACCTAATCACCATTGAGAGTTTTGTTCCGATGAAGCGTAATGGGAAAGCGCGTTTTTATTTGGAATTTGAAGGCAACCCAAAAGACGAAAAGGTAAAAAGGGCTCTTGCAGAACTTGAATTCTATGCGGAAGAAATGCGCGTGCTGGGTAGTTACATAGAAAGAAAACATAGGTAAGATACCGGAAGAGGCTCTTTAAGCCGCACAAATTTTGCCGCAAAAGTCAGCAGTGACTTTTGCTTCGTGCGCACAAATACGCGCTTCGCTTGAATTTGTCCGCACGCCAGGACTCGGCGTCAAGTCACTAAGCTCAAGTTTCGCCTTGCAGGCTCACTTTCGCTAAGTGCTTCCTGCCCGGGCTCGCGGTTGTCGCTCACAAGTTCGCGCCAACATCGCTGCGCCTTTCGAGTCCTGTCGCAAAAGTCAGCAGTGACTTTTGCTTCGTGCGCACAAATACGCGCTTCGCTTGA
>CAYPCF010000009.1:6518-16406 GCA_964409155.1 uncultured Candidatus Saccharibacteria bacterium
GGAACTGTGCGTTCCACCGGTTTTGGCTTGGTTGGTCCGGCTACCAAGCGAGCAATTTTTTCCACATGCTCCGGTGGTGCTTCTTCAAGTTTCAACTCAAATGTCTTGAAAGAGTTTCTTGTTACGCCCAAGGCCGGGTCTGTCCCTTTTGTGTCCGCGGTGGTGTTTAAATACAAGGGCTCAAATTGCACCGGCTTTACACTGGACTGGGGAGACGGCTCAGAGCCTATCAGGCAATATGCTCAATCAAGCTCATGTGATGACTATACTGTCAAAAAAACGGCAAAACATACATATGTAAAACAAGGCGACTTCAGAATAACTCTTACAGCGCAACAAAACGGCAGAAGTGATATCAGAATGCAAGCAGTGCATTCAGGAACGAGCGTTGCCCAACATTTTGACATATCTCCAACAGAAGGAGATGCGCCATTGTTGGTTGGCACGAGTTTTCTGATGCCGGATAATGATTGTGCTTCTTATAAGATAGACTGGGGTGACGGTTCTCAAGATACGCGCACGGCTACGGCAGATACATGCGCCGTGCACTCAAATGTAAAGACCATATCCATCACTCACACATACACAAACACCGGACAATACACCATGAAACTTTATCTTGGCTCGGGAGCGATTGATTCGTTGCCTGTGGTAGAGCAAAGACAGATTACAGTTGAAAATTCCGGTCAGGGCGCAAACTCAAGACAGGCAACGATATCAGTTTCTCCAACAAGCGGCGTTTCTCCTCTTGTAACCCGCGTTGTGCTTAAGGGCACTGACGAAGCTTGCGCTTCTTATCTTATAGACTGGGGTGACGGAACGGCGCCTCAACGCCATGAAGCGTCAGAACAAGACAGTAACTCAAGCGCATGTAATGGGACGCCATTTACCAAAGAGTTTGTGCATACATATTTCATCCCCGGGACTTATACACTTAAGACTAAAGTCGGTACAAAAGCGCTCTCCTTGCAGCCTTATGAGTATCAATATATTGTTGTTAACTCAGCTAACACTCAGTAGAGTCAAAACACTTGATAATTTAAAAGAATTCTGTTAAAGTATCGCTCATGTTGAAAATAAGATTGCAAATGACAGGTCGCCGTAATGATAGGCATTTCCGTGTTATCGTGACGGAACATACGGCAGGTCCGAGAAGTGGTAAATATGTAGAGAAGCTGGGCTTCATAAATCCGCGCACAAAAGAGATAAGTATTGATGAGGAGAGGGCAAAATACTGGCTGTCTCAGGGCGCGCAGCCCTCAGACAGGGTTTTCAATATTCTTGTTGATCGTGGTGTTCTGCAGGGGCAAAAGCGCAATGTTTTGCCAAAAAAGACGCCTATAGTAAACGAGGAGGAACAAAGCGAGGAAACAGCGGATCTAGCAGCGCAGGACACTCCGGAAGCAACAGAAGACGCCGCAGACTCTGAGCCTACAGAGCAAGCAGAAGAGAGTCAAACAGAGGACACTCAAGCACCGGAGGACTCAGCGCAAGAAGAGATTCCTGAGGAAAAACAAGAAGAGCAAGAGAAGGAAGCGGAATAATTCCATAATGTCTAGTTTGGCAAGCACAATGAACTTGTGCTTGCTTTTTTGTTAAACTATGCAATAATTTGCTTATTATAAGTTAATAATTTATTTAGTATATGAAGAAAGATGAAGCACTGCTTGACTTTATTGTTAAAGAGTTAGTAGATCATCCGGAGGATGTTAAGATAGAAAGACAAGTTGATGAGATGGGTGTTTTGCTTAGGCTTAGCGTAAACCCTGATGACATGGGCAAAATCATAGGCAAAAGCGGCAATACCGCGAAGGCTATACGTACACTTTTGCGCATTATTGGCATGAAAGACAATGCACGCGTAAACTTGAAGATAGAAGAGCCGGAAGGTTCAGAAAAAGCTGAAAGACAAGCAACAGAAAGCGCAGAAGAGCAAGCAGCCGATGAGGATGCAAGCGATGTAACAGACGCTATGAATGAAGTTGTAGAGGATTTGAAGGAGGATTAATGTAGGATATATAAGGCGCGCAAAGCGTAGCTTTGCGCGCCTTAATATATGCTTCATTTTCATCTTATATCTTTATTCCCGGAAGTAGTGGAAAATTATGCCGGATACTCTATTTTGGGTCGTGCACTCAAATCCGCAAAATTTAAATTGCACACATACAACCCGCGTGATTTCACCAAAGATAAATTCAAAAGAGTGGATGATAAACCTTACGGAGGCGGCCCCGGAATGGTATTGCAAGCAGTGCCAGTCCTGAAAGCGGCAAGCAAGGCAATAGGCAGAAAAGACACAAAAAACATTGCCGTAATTTTTTTTAGTCCGAGCGGTAAAAGGTGGACAAATAAAGAAGCTAAAAAATTATCAAAGAAAAAACATATCGTAATGATAAGCGGGCATTACGAAGGCGTAGATGCAAGAGTGGCAAAGGCGCTAAAAGCCAAAGAATATTCAGTGGGGGATTATATTACAACGGGAGGAGAATTGCCCGCCATGATAGTCATGGATACAATTTTAAGGCAGATAGATGGAGTTTTGGGCTCATCGTTGTCCTTAGAAGAAAAAAGAGCCGCATCGCCCGATGTTTACACTCGTCCGGCCGAGTTGACTTGGAAATCCAAAAAATACAAAGTGCCGGAAATTCTGCTGTCCGGTGACCATAAAAAAATAGAGGATTGGAAAAAACAACAGCTCAAACGCAAACAAGAAAAGTATTGAGAATAAACAGATAAATCACGATTACAAATAAGCTTGACAATTTCTAATCATAGTATAAACTACAGGTCATTATTCTTGGCAGATTGTGTTATTGTTGAGTCTCCGGTTATTATAAGTTATCAATCCAAAACTAAGCTAAATCGTTTTGGATTTTCTTAATTTAGATTCGCTATGTCTAAAGTTGCAACGGACAACAAACTTGTCTTTGGCAAGTTTAAGGAGACTCTTTCGCCCGTCCCAAATCTGGTGGAAGAGCAGCTTAAATCATGGGATGATTTTATAAGAAACCAACTTGGTAATATTTTGAAAGATTTTTCACCGATAGAAGACTATCAAGGAAAGAAATTTTCATTGACTATAGATAAATATGAGTTGGGTAAACCTGAGTATGATGAACATTATGCCAAACTTAAAAAACTAACTTACAAAGCTTCACTTAAAGCAGAGCTTACACTACACAACAAGACCACAGGCGATTCAAAATCGCAAGAAATTTTCTTGGCAGACATACCTGTGATGACAAATCACGGAACTTTTATTATCAACGGCGTAGAGCGTGTTGTTGTCCCTCAGCTTGCTCGCTCTTACGGTGTCTTTTTCCTTACCAATAACATAAAAGGCAAGGAATACTTCATGGCAAAGATTATGCCGCTTCGCGGGGCATGGGTTGAGATAGAGTCTGACAAAGATGGACTGTTGTATGTCAGGATAGACCGCAAAAGAAAGATTCATGTTACGACTTTGCTACGGGTATTTGGTGCAAAGGAAAATGACGACATCTTGGATTTGTTCAAAGGTGATGAGCAAACACTTGATGTTATAAACAAGACATTGCAAGACGACCCGGTTAAATCTGTAGATGATGCATACATAGAGATATACAAACAATTGCGTGAGGGTGATGTCGCCACAGCGGACAGGGCAAAGGAGTTTGTTGATTCCTTGTTTGACGAGGCTCGTTACAGTTTGTCTGAGGTTGGGCGCTATCATTTCAACAAACGCTTTGATTTAGGGATCAAAGACAAGGATTTGCAGAAGCAAACCATAGATATAGACGACCTTAAGATTATTATCCGACACATAGTTGAACTAAACAACACACCGGGAGCTCAAAAGGACGACATAGATCACCTGGCATTCAGGCGCGTGCGTTTGGTGGGGGAGATGTTGGCGCAACAAGTTCGTGTAGGCATGAGCAGGATGAAACGCAATATCCAAGATCGCATGTCTACCGTGGATGCGGAAGCTGCGGTGCCGGTCAACTTCATTAACACAAGGCCGTTTTATGCGACTGTGATGGACTTTTTTGCAACAAACTCACTTTCTCAGTTCATGGACCAGAGCAATATTTTGGCGGAACTTGAGCACTTAAGGACGGTCTCGGCGCTTGGTCCCGGTGGTTTGACTCGCGAGAGAGCGGGCTTTGATGTGCGCGATGTGCATCCAAGCCACTATGGACGTTTGTGCCCGATTCAGACACCTGAAGGACAAAACATCGGACTTATCATGCGTCTGTCAACACACGCTCGCTTAAATAAATTCGGTATTATTGAGACTCCGTATGCCAAGGTAAAAGACGGGAAGGTTACCGATGAGATAGTCTATATGAACGCTTTGGATGAGCAAGATTATGTAATAGCCCATGCAGCGATAGAAAGAGACAAAAATGGCAAGATTATTGAAGAATTTGTGGAAGCTCGCAAAAATGGAGAGCCACAGTTTGTGTCAAGCAAAGAAGTGGATTTCATAGATGTTGATACAAGGCAAGGTTTTTCCGTTGCGACCACGATGATACCGTTTTTGGAACATGATGATGCCAACCGCGCGCTCATGGGATCAAACATGCAAAAACAAGCGGTCCCTTGTATTATCCCCGAGGCATCATATGTCGCAACGGGTATAGAAGAGCATGCCGCTCGCAACTCCGGCCGTCTGATTTTGGCGCCTGAGGCGGGGGAGATTACTTATGTAGATGCAAGAAGAATATCCCTTAAAGGGAAAAACGGCACATATGATTTTGCTCTTAACACTTTTTCACGCTCCAACTCTATGGTGATGCATCACCACCGACCGAAAGTTAGTGTGGGAGACAAAGTAAAGAAAGGTCAAGTGTTGGCGGATAACTCAAGCTCTGACAATGGGCAAGTTGCAATCGGGCAAAATGCCCGTGTGGCATTTATGTCTTGGTCCGGTGCCAACTATGAAGACGCCATCATTATATCAGAGCGTCTTGTAAAAGAGTCTAAATTTGCATCCATTCATGTGGAAGAGTTCGTTACATATGTGCGCGACACAAAACTCGGACCTGAGCTAACCACTCGTGATATTCCAAATGTTGGCGAGAGCAAACTGGGCAACTTGGATGAAGAGGGTATAGTCAGGATAGGAGCCGAGGTGCGCCCGGGAGATATTTTGGTAGGTAAAGTGACCCCAAAAGGTGAGACACAGCTCACTCCGGAGGAAAGACTTCTCCGTTCCATATTCGGTGAGAAAGCAAAAGAGGTAAAAGACACGTCTCTTCGTATGGATGCAGGCAAAAAAGGACGCGTCGTGGGCATCAGGATATTTTCTCGTGAAAACGGAGACAATCTGGAGTCTGGAATCATAAAAAGAATTCATGTGGAGGTGGCTCAGCTAAGAAGCATCCAAGTTGGAGACAAGCTTGCCGGAAGACACGGTAACAAAGGTGTCATCTCAAGGGTGCTTCCTGAAGAAGATATGCCTTATGACAATGAAGGTAATCCTGTTGATATCATCCTCACTCCCCTTGGTGTTCCGTCTCGTATGAACTTGGGACAGATACTTGAGATGCACCTGGGGCTTGCCGCAGAATCTTTGGGGTATCAGGCGATAGTTCCACCGTTTTCAGGCACTACGGAAGAAGAAATTTTTGCAGAGTTACAAAAGGCCGGATTTGACCCGAGTGGTAAAGTGGAGCTAAGAGACGGAAGAACCGGTGAGAAATATACCAACACCATAGCGGTCGGTAACATGTATATCTTGAAACTTCATCATATGGTTGAAGACAAAGTTCATCAACGCTCCGTCGGTCCTTATTCTTTGATTACTCAGCAACCTCTTGGAGGTAAAGCCAGAAACGGAGGACAACGTATCGGGGAGATGGAAGTCTGGGCGTTTATGGGCTACGGTTCATCATATGCCTTGCGTGAGATATTGACCATTAAATCAGACGATATCACGGGAAGGACCGCCGCCTTTGACGCCATCATTAAAGGCAAAAGGATACGTCAACCGAACACACCGGCAACCTTCAATGTGCTTGTAAGACACTTGAGAGGTTTATTGCTTGATACGCGACTTTTGAAAGAAAAAGTTACAATTAAAAACCCTAACAAATAAGCCGTATGAAAAAACATAAAGATAAAATGATAAATGATTTTGACGCTCTTCAGTTGGCTATCGCAAGTCCCGAGCGAGTAGAAGAATGGTCTTATGGTGAGGTTCTCAAACCCGAGACAATCAACTACAGAACCCAGCGTCCCGAGAAAAACGGCTTGTTTGACGAGAAGATTTTCGGTCCGTCAAATGACTTTGAGTGTTATTGTGGTAAATACAAGGGGATTCGTTTTAAGGGTATTGTTTGTGATAAATGTGGAGTAGAGGTTACACGCGCGATAGTAAGGCGCGAGCGCATGGGACATATAAACCTCGCAACGCCTGTGGCGCACATATGGTTCTTGAGAACTATACCTTCTCGTATTGCACTGCTTTTGAATTTAACACAGAGTGATGTGGAGAAAGTTGTCTATTTTGCAGGGTATATCATCACAGAGACAGATGAAGCGGAAAGAGCCAAGCTCCTCAAGGATTTGTCATCTGAATTTAAGGTAAAGTTGGCAGAAGTAAAAGATGAAGAAGAAAAAAACAAATTGAAATCTCTTGCAAATCAAGCAAAGCAGGAAATACAGTCCATACAGCAAGGTAAAGTCTTGGATGAGGCGGATTACCACAAGTATGCGTTGAAGTATGGTTCAATGTTTGAAGCAAGAATTGGTGCGGAAGCGCTATACGAGATCTTCGCAAACATAGACCTGGAAAAATATATAGATGAGCTTGAGGAAAGGCTTGAAAAAGCGCCGGCATCCGAAAGGCCTAAACTACACAAACGCATAGCTCTCGCGAAAGACTTGTATTTTGCAGATATAAGACCTGAATGGATGTTCATCACAAAGCTTCCCGTTATACCGCCGGCTTTGCGTCCCATGGTGGCGCTTGAAGGAGGAAGGCATGCGTCTTCGGATATAAACGACTTGTATCGTCGCGTTATCAACCGTAACAGCCGCTTGAAAAAACTTATAGAAATCAACGCGCCCGATGTTATTTTGCGCAATGAAAAACGCATCTTGCAAGAAGCGGTGGATGCTCTCATGGACAATTCTTCTGCTCGCCGTGGTAATGTGGCTTATGCAGCCGGCGCATCGCGACAGCGTGCGCTTAAATCATTGGCTGATTACATCAAAGGTAAGCAAGGGTATTTCCGCCAAAATTTGCTCGGTAAACGCGTTGATTATTCGGGGCGTAGCGTGATTGTTGTGGGTCCTGATTTAAAACTTGATCAAGCCGGTATTCCTAAAAAGATGGCTTTGGAGCTGTTTAGACCTTTTGTAATACAAAAGCTTCTTGAAAGGGAAATTGCTTTTAATGTTCGCGGAGCCGGCAAACTCATAGAAGACGGTATACCTGAAGTCTGGGAGATTTTAGAAGAGGTGATACAAGACAAGCACATACTTCTAAACCGCGCGCCGACTTTGCACAGACAGTCCATACAGGCGTTCAAGCCGGTCTTGATTGAGGGTTCCGCTATCCAAATTCATCCGCTTGTTTGTGAGGCATTTAACGCTGACTTTGACGGAGACAACATGGCCGTTCATGTACCTTTGACTCCGGAAGCGCAACTTGAGGCAAGAGAGATAATGTCTTCACGCAAGAACATATTGAAGCCGGGTTCAGGTGATGTTACCACAAATGCAAGACAAGACATCATACTCGGTATATATTGGATGACCAAAGCGGTAGAAGGGGCAAAAGGTGAAGGATCTTACTTTGAATCTCCAAATGCGGCAATATTGGCATATGATCATGACAGTATTGATTTGCGCGCCAAGGTCTTTGTGATGCCTTCTGACTCTGCCAAATATCAGATATTTAACGGTGAGATCTTTGAGACAACTGTAGGGCGTCTGCTTTTCAACTCATCTTTGCCAAAGGATTTTGACTTTGTTAACGATACAGTTGACAAAAAGGTGATGTCTAAGATAGTGCAAGATTTGATAGACAAATATGAGCTTTCAGGTATGCCGGACATCTTAGACAAGATCAAAGACTTCGGATTTAAACATGCTTCTTTTGCCGGTATTACTTGGGCTATCACAGACTTGCAAATTCCTAAGGAAAAGGCTTCTATAGTCAAAGAAGCCCAAGATAAAGTTATACAGCTTAAAGAGCAATATGAACAAGGTCTTCTAACCGATGCGGAGCGCAGGCGTCTTACCATAGAGATTTGGCAAAAAGCAAAGACAGACATAGAAGGTATGGTTATGGACGCTTTGGACCCTAACGGCTCTGTCTATGACATGATTGTCTCCGGAGCGCGTGGTTCTACGGGACAGCTCACACAGATGATTGGTATGAAAGGTCTTATCCAAAACCCTAAAGGCGAAATCATTGAGACTCCCGTCATTGCCTCATACAAAGAAGGAATGACTCCGCTTGAATACTTTACCTCCACACACGGTTCGCGTAAAGGTCTGGCTGATACTGCGTTGAAGACAGCTCAGGCAGGGTATCTGACAAGACGATTGTTTGATGTTGCCCAGGACATAGTGGTTTCAGAGCATGATTGTAAGACAAAAGCCTATGTTACAATTTCTCGTATCAACACTTTGGGCATGGAAGTTTCATTGGCTAAAAATATCAAAGGTCGTATCTTGGCTGCTGATGTAAAGGATGCAAAAGGTAATGTCTTGTTTAAAAAGGGCCACTTGCTAACTGCGCAGGATGCGCAGGATATAGATGCAAACAGCGACATTGAATCTGTGCAAGTGCGTTCTCCAATGACTTGCGCCAGCAAGTATGGAGTATGCCAGACTTGCTACGGATACGATTTGTCAACACAACAGCTTGTGGATCTTGGAGAAGCGGTGGGAACGGTTGCGGCGCAGTCTTTGGGAGAGCCGTCAACACAGCTTACCATGAACACCAAGCACTCGGGAGGTGCCGCAGCTGTAGGTGGAGATATTACTCAAGGCCTTCCTCGTGTTGAAGAGGTCTTTGACAGGCGTAATCCTAAGGCGGCTGCAGTGATAGCGCGCATAGATGGTGTTGTAACCGATGTGATAGACAACGAGACCGAAAAACGCATAGTCTTAGCACCCGAAGGATCAAGTAAAAACTCTCGCAAGACGGATCTTGAGTATAAAGTCCCTGCGCCTCGTCAGATTACCGTCAAGCGTGGAGAAAGCGTGCACAAAGGGCAACTTATGACAGATGGCTCCGCAAACTTGCAAGAGCTTTTCAAATACGCAGGAAAAGAAATAACTCAAGAATACATCATCACGGAAATCCTCAAGATTTATGAGTTGCAGGGTATCTCAGTTTCCAGAAAGCACCTTGAGGTTATTCTTAAGCAAATGTTCTCAAGAAGAAAGATTACAGATGCCGGAGATACACACTTCTCAGTTGGGCAGGTGGTGGATGTGATAGCGTTAGAAGAAGAGAACGCACGCATAGAAGCCAACGGTGATGTGCCTGCAAAAGCGGAGGAAATAGTCACAGGTATTACCGAGACAGCTCTTACAAGAGACGGGTGGTTGTCTGCCGCATCTTTCCAAAACACCACACGCAAACTTACGGAAAACGCCACTCGCGGCGCTATAGACAGACTAAAAGGATTAAAAGAAAATGTGATAGTAGGGCGCTTGATCCCGGCGGGGACAGGCTTTGCAGGCTCTCAAAAACATGAGATGATGCAGGAATTTATAGCAGAACTTGATGCTGAAGAAGAAGCTCAAAGAGCCGCTGAAGGCTTGTTGTAAGTTTTCATCTTGGCAGGGGCATCTCTTAGCGGATTGCGAATTGATTTACTTGCTCTTGTCTTTTTAGAGCTTGACAATTTCAAAGCCGGCGCGCCTTTGGCGCGCCGGCTT
>CAYPCF010000010.1:0-13526 GCA_964409155.1 uncultured Candidatus Saccharibacteria bacterium
AAAAAGCATTGTTCTTTAATTTACAAAAATATTCCGCGATAGCTCAGCGGTAGAGCAACCGGCTGTTAACCGGTAGGTCGCAGGTTCGAATCCTGCTCGCGGAGCAAAACAAAATATTGAATTGATAATAAAAACCACAGTTTCATTTCACAGATAAGTCAATACACAACACCCTTGGTAAATTTAGTGTCTATGTTCTATCATGCATAAACGCGACTACTGTCGGATCACAGTCTTAGTACACAGTGTATTGATAAAACTGCAAAATATGCAAAAAGATGCTAAACTACACAATATATCTTAAGAAAATAATATGATTAAATTTATATACAGGAGTATTCGTGACAAAAAAGCGAGCCACTTAAAAACGCCCAAAAAGGGTGCTTGGGTTTTTGCCTACGATCTTACTGCCGATGACATATCAGCTTTGCAAAATATGGGCTTGGATAAAGATATTTTGGAGGATGCTCTTGACTATTTTGAGGTGCCAAGGTTTGAGTATTTTAACAATATTACATACCTTTTCACAAGATTCTCAGTGCATCACAAAACAGGCGAGCTGTCCACCGCTCCTTTACTTATAGCAATATCAGAAAATCATATTTTTACCATAACCCATAAAAAGCCGTATTTCCTTGATGACTTTGCCCATGGCAGGCGTAATTTATATACCACACAAAAAGTTAAGTCATTACTCACAATTTTAGATACGATCGTATTGGAATACGACACTTCTCTTTTGAAAATAAGAAAAGAACTAATAAGATATTTTGGTAAATTGGAAAAGGTATCCGAGGTAGAATTGAAGAATTTGCTTTCTATAGAAACCACTCTTGCCGACTACATAAGCGCCATGAATCCCACACATAATGCTCTTACAAATATGCTATTGCGGCACAACATACTAACCTTACGACAAGAAGACATAGAAATACTTGAAGACCTGAACCAAGACATAAAACAGAGCATAGAAACAGCTAAAAATATTGCAAAAACCGCTCAAAACATTCGCTCGGCCCATGATGTGATACTCGGGCACCAATTAAACACTACAATGAAGACACTTACGGCGCTGACTATAATATTCACCATTCCTACTATCATGACAGGACTATTCGGGATGAACACATGGTTGCCACTTCCCAGCGGACCGGAGTCTTTCTTTATCATAATAGTCATAACCGCTATTATTTCATTTCTTACAGCCAAGATATTTGCGAGAAAAGGTTGGATATAATGATCGGCATTACCTTGTATGTTTATGCCACATTATAAATACGTGAGCAAAAAAATTATTCTATATCTGCTTGCGGCTTTATTGATAGTCTTTGTTATATTTATATACACAGACAAATCTTTACATACCCAACATCTAACTCTGACAAAGACAAATTCTGTAAGGAAAACCTCGGCGCACTCACAGACCCTGGATGCTATTGTTACTTTTGTAGTGGATGGAGATACAATTAAAATACATTCTCAAAACGGGAAAACTTACACAGTAAGATTACTCGGAATAAACACCCCGGAAATCAAAAACCCTTACAGAGATGCCGAGTGCTTTGGAAAAGAAGCGTCTTTATATACAAAACAAAATCTAAGTGGGAAAAAAGTCAAGATAGAGACAGATCCAACTCAAAGCAGATACGACAAATACGGCAGGTTGTTAGCATATGTGTTTTTACCAAACGGACAGCTTTTTAACAAGCAAATCATAAAAGACGGCTATGCCTACGAATTTACATACAAAGGCAGAGTCTATAAATATCAAAAAGAATTCAGGTTGGCGCAAAAATACGCACGCAAGCACAAACTGGGCATCTGGGCTGACAAGGTGTGCAAGCAAGATTAGTGATAGTCATTTTTGCCGGCTAAAACAGCTTCAGCCAATTTAACGGCTTGCTGCGGGGTTATCTCAGCTGCTTTTAGTGCTTTTACTATCTCATCCAAGCGAGGAAACTCATAATCATTAGCCCCAAGGGAGCTTAAAGTTCCTTTGATCAACTCTATACGTACCAACGCTTCATCGACTGTCATCTGCGGCTCGGTTTTTGCTTCCTCAATATTTCCCATAAGCATCTACATTTTAGCATCTTGCAGTTTTTTCTCCAAACTCTCAAGAGTGGACAAGAAGTCTGCTCTTACAGACTCAGTGTGTGGATTATATTTTTGTATACTCTCAAAAAGCTCCCAAGAGTCGTCTTTTAAAAGCTCTTTCAAATCTAAAAGGTGTTGGTATGAAAATGTTGATGTATCAAGGTCCGGTATCTTGAGCTCTGCCAGAGCTCTACCTATCATGTGGGTGATGCCTTGGGCATACGCCATTTCTTTGTCATGTTCTTGAGCTGTCTTCTCCAGCACTTGCAACGCCAATTTATCAAGCAAGAATCGCTTGACCGAATCATAGAGTTTCTTGTCAAAACTTTCATTACATAAAACTATTTTTGAACCTGTGAGCCCGTGTTTTTTAACGGACTGCGGACCAAAAATCGGATGCGTCCCCAAAATTGGGTTTTGTGGAAAGTGTTTTTTGATTATTTGCAAAGGAAATACTTTGACAGAGCTGACATCTATGATGGGGGTCTGGGGCGCTGGCGGATTTTGCTGCGCAAAATCCGCCAGCGCCCCTTCCAAAAACTGCACCGGTAAAGAAAGTATCAAGGCATCCGCCTTCTCTGCAAGCTCTTTTTCGGACACATAATCAGCAAATTCATCTTTCTCTCCTACTTTTAAAGAACGAGAATACACCAATACTTCAAAATACTCAGACAAAATCTCAGCCATCAACTTAGCAAAAGCGCCGTAACCGTAAATCCCTATCTTGCGGATTTTTGCATACATACAGGCCGGGAGTATAACATAAAACGGAACAAATTAACACTTGCAAAAGAAAATGATGGGAGTAAAATGTTATTAAGTATTTTATTAGCTTAATTTATAAGGCTTATGAATAAAAATTTACTTATTGGTTTGGGGGCTCTAACCCTTGTGGTTGGCGCCGGTATGTACTTTGTTCTCTCCGGACCTAAAGACAGCTCCGGGGTTTTGAGCAAAACACTTAATAAAGATTACAAAGGCGGAGTCAAATGTGTCCAGCATGTTGTTATGGCCGGCCTTGGCGATATGGACAATACCATATACATAGACAGTCAAGGTAAACGCTTGCGTTTTGAATCAAAGACCACCTACAAAGACCATCCTCCACGTGAGACATACATGATAGACGATGGAGTCAAGACTTACATGTGGGGATCAGGTATGCGCTTCCCCGGAACTCATGGTCCATCCGGCATGATTATAGACAATAAAGCCCAGGACAGTCCAAAAGACAACATGCCTATAGATGTCGCAGCTTTAAAAGAAGCTGACTACAAGATGCCCGGAGTAGAATGCGCGCCTTGGACAGTAGATGATAAGATGTTTGAGACACCAAAAGGTATGACTTTCAAAACGATGCAAGAGATGCTCGGCGCGTCCATGCCGGGCGCCATGGCACCTATCGTAAACGGTGGTCCCTCAGCAAAAATAGGCAATCAGTCTGGTAGAGCTTCCGGTAAAATACCTAATATGGATTGCGAGGCGCTCTGCTCATCAATACCGGACAGTGGAGCAAGAAAAGAATGCGCAAAGAGTTGTGCGGAAAGCAAGTAGCGACAAAAGAAAGCGCGCCGGCTACGCCGGCGCGCTTTTTACTCTACTATTTTATGCCAACGGCTTTCTTTCTTCTTCTGGATCATTGTCCGGCTCTTCTGCCTGCAACTTAAATGCCAAGACCAAAATCCATATGTAAAATATGAGGCCATAAAAACAAGTTGGCATTATCAGCGCTCCATACACCACCTGCTGTGTAAACATCTCTTTAATCTCCACAAACGAGAAATATCCGGAAAAGATAATCGCAGCCGAGACGACTGTGCGTAAAGCGTGCAAGCGCGCAGTGTTCATAACTTTGCCACCAAAACAGCGGAATTTGTTAGAAAGCGCCAAGATAAAAATCAAGACAAAAAAGCCAAAGCCGTAGTAACATGTCGGATACCCTAGAAAATACGAGCAACCACTATCTATGGCGCAGCTATGCGAAAACAATTTAACAGCTGATAAATATCCGGAGAACAAAAGCCCTCCTATCGCTAAAACTATTATTTGATTTATTTTACTCATATTTTAATATGATAACATAAAAAACTTTATAAGAAAGCCGCGCCGGCGTAGCCGGCGCGGCTTTCTTCATAAAATCCCTATTTTTTCCTGTGTGGCAAATGCTCGCAAGCTACTCCGTCTTTGTCACCATCTAATCTGTTGACATCTTTGCCATTAAGCTGACACTCCTCCATCTTTGCTTGTGCCTCCTCTTGTGTGGCAAAGTCATCACAGTTATACACATCCTTTGCCTTATCTCCACACAACTGCCCTATTGTGCGTCCGGTCAAGTTACCTTTTGCATCTCTTTCCATAGCAGCCTCCTTAAAAGAGCCACCATTTAGTAAAGTCCCCAAGTCAAAGTCTTTATTTGAGACTTCCAAGCCCAGAGCCCCTAAAAGCATTACTATGATCACCAAAACAAAACCTTTTTTTGCCTTGCGCGTCTTAGAGCCGGAAAAGTCTGTGGCCCTTTTAGCTAAATCTTTCAATAAATTATTCATAAAAAATTATCTTAATAAATAATTAAACAACATATAAATACACATAAATAGCAATTGCAAGTAAAAGCACAATCACCGCTATGCGAATATTTTTATTAAATCTTAAATTTTTCATACCTAAATTGTATCAGAAAAAAACAGCTATTCAATCTCTTGACAAGGGATTAAAACACCGCTTTGTTAACTTGGTCAATATCTAATGTCAACTTAGTTGCCACTTGGTAAAAATTTCAACTGGATATGCATAGCGCGATGCTCTAAAATGCAAAACTGTGCATATATCATGGCCTCACTATTGTCAACGAAAAAGACACGGAGAGCGCAAAGCCGTAGGCTTTGCGCTCTTCACCAAGCAAAAGTCCGTCAACTGTAACGGTTTTCTATACTGAGTAGTTATACTCTTTTGCAAGAAGGTAGTAAACCACTGCTCTGTATTTCCTGTTCACGCCGCTCATTCTCTCACAGACAGCCTCTATCGCCGCCATACCCTTGTCTTTATCTGTCTCTTCCAACTCATCTCCGACAAAAGCGGAAAACACTCTTTCCTTCTCATCGCCGTCAGAACATGCTACCAACTTACCATCGTCGTTATAGTTAGCAGGACCCACACGGTCTATAACCCAATCTAACAAGGCCTCGTCCACTGCTTCTCCAAGCTCTTGCAGTTGAGCTTTGTATTGCTCCATCACTTCTTCTTTTGATGACATAATAATATTGTTTAATAAGTTTCTAATAACGACCTGCATATAAGGATAAAATAAAATAAACAAAAATCAAGACTCAAGCTTGGATTTTCTGTGTTACAATGTTAAGCATGAAAAGTGCGCAAAAATTTACTCACTTACACACACATAGTCATTATTCCCTCCTGCAGGCTTTGCCTAAAATCAAAGACTTGGTAGAAGCCGCAAAAGCAGACGGGCAAGAAGCTTTGGCTCTCACAGACTCCGGCAACATGTATGGGGCAATAGAGTTCTACAAGCAAGCAAAAAAAGCGGACATAAAGCCAATAATCGGTGTGGACTTTTATCTTGCTCCACGCTCGCGCTTTGACAAAGAGTTCAAGATAGATAACCGGACAGATCGCATCGTTTTGCTTGCAAAAGACATAACTGGATATAAGAACCTAATGAAACTTGTGACTCAATCTTTTCTTGAAGGGCTTTACTACAAACCGCGCATAGATAAGGAGCTAATAAAAGAACTAAATGAAGGTTTAATCTGTATCTTGCCTCACTTTTCTTCACCTGTAGCCAAAGCGTTAAAGAATTCAGATTTTGACAAAGCAAACGAAATACATAAATTCTACTCTGAGATTTTCTCAGATGATCTATACTATGAAGTCACTTTCCACGATGAGCTGATAGGAGAAACACAATACAGAGAAAGTTTATTGCAATTTATAAAACAAGCAAAGGCGGAGCCAGTGGCTACTCATGATGTGTACTACCTAAAACCGGAAGACAATTTTGCGCGAGAGCTTGTCTATGCCATAGGTACTGGCAAACAGCTCATGGGAGATGAATCGGAAAGACCTGACGATTTTTCTTTTAAAACACAAAAAGAAATGTTTGCGTTCTTCTCTGACCTACCGGAAGCTATAGACAATACCCAAAAGATAGTTAGCAAATGCAAGCTTGAGTTAGATTTGGGAAACTGGGTCTTCCCAGACTTTCCGTTAGAGCGAGGCAGTAGTTATGATGAAGTGTTAAGAGAAAAAACCATGCAAGGTTTTAAGCGGCGTGGCGTTCCTGAAACAAAAGAAGCTTTAAAGCGTGTGGACTATGAATTGGATGTGATAAAAATGAAAGGTTATTCCCCCTACTTTCTTGTCGTATCAGACCTGCTCGGACACGCCAAGTCAGCGGGCATATTTACCAATACCAGAGGTTCTGCCGCCGGCTCTTTTGTGTCTTTTCTCATAGGTATCACAAATGTCAACCCCTTAGACTTCAATCTTCCCTTTGAACGCTTTTTGAATCCCGAGCGTCCATCCGCCCCCGATATAGATATGGATATGGCAGACAATAGACGCGATGATTTGATAGATTATGCGCGTTCAAAATACGGAGAAGAAAAAGTCGCCCAGATAGGCACATTCGGAACCATGCAAGCTAAAGCCGCAGTGCGTGATGTCGCCAGAGCTCTTGGATACTCATACTCCATAGGCGACAGGATATCCAAACTTATCCCGCAAGGAGCCCAAGGTTTTGCCGTCACTATTGACAAAGCGCTGGAAATGGAAGAGGAGCTAAAACAAGCCTACGAAAACGACCCTGACACCAGAGAAATCTTAGATTTGGCCAGAAAGATTGAGGGTAACGCACGCCATGTAGGTGTACATGCCGCAGGCGTTGTTATATCTCCTACTCAGGCGCTTGACTTTGTCCCGCTACAGATGGACCCCAAGGGCGACAAGGTAATAACACAGTATGACATGCACGCTGTAGAAGATGCCGGCCTTTTGAAGTTTGATTTCTTAGGTCTAAAGAACTTGTCCACACTTGCCGATACGGTAAAAAGAGTGCGAAAAATCCACGGCGTTGAAGTGGATGTGGACAAAATCCCGTTAGATGATGAGAGAACTTACAAGATGCTCTCCGCCGGTCGCACCATGGGAGTTTTTCAGTTGGCGTCCGCCGGCATGACTCGCTACCTAATGGAACTTAAGCCGACAAACATTCACGATATTAACGCCATGGTAGCTTTATACCGACCGGGACCTATGGAGTTTATCCCCGACTACATTGCGCGCAAACGCGACCCAAGCAAAGTAACTTATCTTGACCCAAGACTTGAGAAAATACTCAAGCCAACTTATGGAATTCTCATATACCAAGACGATGTCATGATGATAGCGGTTGAACTTGCCGGATACAGCTGGGGTGAAGCGGATAAATTCAGAAAAGCTATGGGGAAGAAAATCCCTGAAGAGATGGCGGCTCAAGAAGGAAAATTCAAAAAAGGCTGTCTGGAACGCGGCATGTCTGAGCGCGCCGTAAACGAACTCTGGGATCAAATCAAAACATTTGCCGCATACGGTTTTAACAAAGGACACTCAGCGAGCTACGGCAACCTTGCATACAGAACAGCTTACATGAAAGCCAACTACCCTTTGGAGTACATGTCGGCACTACTTACCGCCGACTCCGGAGAGACGGAAAAAATTGCTGAGATAATAGATGAATGCAACAAGATGAACATAGAAGTTCTTCCGCCTGATATCAATGAATCTTTTGCCCCGTTTTCCGTGGTGCCAAAGTCAAACAAAATCCGCTTTGGATTGGTGACCATAAAAAACTTCGGCGAGCAAATAGCCGAAGCAATAGTGGAAGAAAGAAAGCGGAACGGACCATACCTTAGTCTTGAAGATTTTCTAAGCAGAGTAAAGGACAAAAATCTTAACAAAAGAGCTCTGGAAGCCCTCATAAAATCGGGAGCTCTTGACCGCTTTGAAAAAAGAGCCGTCATGCTACACAATATTGACCTTCTACTGACTTACAACAAAGAAGCGCGTCAATCATCAAGCGCCCAGGCAAGCTTATTTGGCGACTCCGTCAGCCTCGGAAAACTGCGTTTGCAAGAGGCTCCACCACTTCCACCCCTTCAAAAATACGCTTGGGAAAAAGAATTGCTTGGACTTTATGTATCAGGGCACCCGCTTGACGCTTTCCAAGACATGCTACAAGGCAAAAACGATATTGCGCGCGCAAAGAAAGTAAACCTAAACAGAAAGTCTGTAGTAGCAGGCGTAGTTGAAGCGGTAAAAACAATACTTAACAAAAATGGAGAAAAAATGGCCTTTGTAAAAATAAGCGATAAAAACGACACCATAGAAGCAGTGATCTTCTCTGACATATATCACAAATATCAAAATCTTTTTGAGGAAGGTAAAGTCCTCCTGATAAAAGGCAAACTCAGCAAAAAAAACGACGAGATAAACATCCTGGCCGAAGCTGCCAAAGAACTAAAAATAGTGGAATAAAAATTCACATTACTTAAATACAAGCCTTGGGCCCGAGTCTTCCATAACTATCTTTAACTCCGGCTTTATGTAACTGTCATCTTCATCAGCGGAAGAAGCGTGGACATCATAGATGTTAACCCCATCTTCACGCTCCACTTGACTATCATAAGACAAATCATTAGAAACATGAGTATCTTGTCTCTTCGGCATATCAGTATCATCAATACCGGCATTTTGTGTTGCCGGCGTATCTCTCTCATCCAAAAAGACCACACCATCATGCGCGTTGCGACTCGCCACAGTCTTTGAGTTTGAAAATAATGAGGCTATAACATGCCTGTTTCGCCAAAAAAGAGCAAAAGAAAACACCGCAAAAACCATAAAAATCCAGAAGTAGAGAGCCGACAAAGAGTCCGGGGCGGAGACTGACTCGTCGGCGAACATATCTTCTTGTAGTGGTTCTGAGTCCACCATAACCTGCGCCATAGCCGGCAACGCATACAACAACGCCGTTGCGACAGCAAGCAAGCGCCTAAACATAGAACTCCTTATATTCATAAGGATATTGTAACAATATTCTTACAAAATATAAAGAGTCTTTCAAAACCGGAAACGGCTTCCTTTATTTATATTTGCGGATAAATTCAGATTTAACTATCCACCTGTCTTCTTTCGCTCCAAAGTTGTCACAGGTTATAAGAGTCAATGTCTTTTTTGGTGTATTAATCTCTATCTTGGCGCGACTTGCCTTTACTTTGCGCACGGACCTTACCGCATACACATACTTGTAGCCATCAGAGCCATACAAAACTATGTGCCTTCCGTAGCGCAATTTCTCTATGCCGTTGAATGCCCTATACATTTGGTTAAACACCATATCGGTCGGCAAATGTGAACTATGACCAAATATCACCATGTTTCGCGAAGATTCATTCAAGGTCGCTGTGCCGGGATATCTAAGAACAGCTTTTTTCAGACCCTTGTTCAAAACACTGATCTTAGTGGAAGATGGACTGTGAACCTTGAGACTCTTTTTAAGCGCCGGTATGTAAATTTTGTATGGCAAAACCACAGAGCCATGAGAAAGCGATGGAGAAATATTACCACTTTTGACCCTTTGTATCTTGTGTACAGTTGTTGTATTTGCACTTGTGTTATTATTGCTAGACTTAGTGCCAGCTTTATGTTGTTGTTTTTGCTGTTTCAAGACAGGCATGAAACCGTCATGTGCTGCCGCCAAGTTTAAAGTGTCAGCTTGTTCTATGACTTGGTCAAAGTCAACGAGCCAATCAGCCGGCTCTACTTGCCGCGCCGAGTTGTCTGCAAAGATATTTTCAGGGTTTACACTGGACGGATCAGCAAAAGCTATAGATACCGCAGTCCCAAAGCTAACCATGGATAACCACAGAGCCGTAAAAGACATCAATATTTTTGCTGTTCTTGTTTTCATGCTTATATTATACCATACTATATACAGCTTTGTCAACACAACAACACCCTTTAGCACACCGGAGTTCAAATTATTGATTTATGGGACATTAGTATTATATTACACAACTCTATCTTCTCATATAATCTGATAATGTATTCGGGCTTTGGTAGATAAGTAAAATTACACCGCATATTGACATATTGTGTCTTATATGGTAAACTATAGCGGTAGTTAGAATTATTGGTAAAAAATTACATTATGAGTAACGATAACAGTAAAACGCCGGCAAATATATTTGCCTTACTTGGTTTTGCCCTGCTATTTGTTGTGGCCATATGGAGCGGCATTCAAATAGTGAAATTCGCGCCAAGAGTGATTAATGGTTGGTCACTTTCAAACATGTTCAAGAGTGAACCGAACATTGTATTAAAAGCTGATAAAAGTAGCATTTCTCCGAACGAGGAGTTAACCTTGAGCTGGAAGCTAACGGGCGCTATAGACGGCGGCGCTGTGTCATTTTTATATGATTGTAAAGCAAATGCGGTATTTGATGTTTATGATGACTTATCTAAGTCTTACAAAACTCTACCATGCAAAAGCCCGTTTAATATGCCGGTAGACACAAAATCTCTGAAAATAAAAGCCCACGAAACAAAAGAAAAAATGATAGAGGTCCCGGTAGCCATAGTTTATACAAACGCAGGCGGTCAAAAATATAAAGATATCACAAAAATAACCATCAAGAACGATAACGTCATTTCCGAAAATCATGAAGAACCGAAAACTAAGCCTACTGACAACGAAAGCGGCACTAAATTCAATGAAGGCAAAGAGGGTGTCGTTATAAAAAATACAAAACCTGCAACTACAAAAACCACAAGTCCTGCGCGCAAACACAAGTCAAACCGATGCGTAAGCAAGACATTTGGCAAACCGGACTTAAGTATCCATAACTTAAAAACAGGCGTTCAGCTCGCAAATGGATACTTTGTCCAAAAACACAGTTTTTCAGCAGGAGAAACAATCACCATCAAATTTACCGTATCAAATAACGGAACAAAGACTTCGCCGAGTTGGTATTTCCAGGCGCTTCTGCCTACCCAAGATGGACAAATCTATACATCAAAAGCGCAAGCTCCTATAGCTCCGTGCTCCGGCCGATACTTTACAATGAAAGTGGCAAACCCTGCAAAAGGTACAAAAAACTTAATGGTAAATGTTGATCCGCACAATCTCATCAGAGAATTGAATGAAATTAACAACAGCGCAAGTGCGCAAGTAACAGTTTACTAAAGTAACCAGGCTGTTACTCCTTGCAGAGCAACCAGTATGCCGGCAAATAAACAAAAGCGCCCGCTCGGGCGCTTTTATATATCTATGTCGGCTTCTTTTGCGTGAGTCTGTATAAAACTCTTACGCGCAGACACATCGGTGCCCATAAGGGTGTCAAAAACGGAATCGGCTTCCTGCGCGTCGGTAACGGTAACTCTTTTTAGAAGTCTTCTTTCCGGGTCCATTGTCGTTTCCCAGAGCTCCTCAGGGTTCATCTCACCCAAACCTTTGTATCTTTGGACGGAAATCTTTTTGGCTTTCTCTGTTGTCGGCTCGTCGGAAGCCTGCTCGTCACCTGCCAATTTAATCTTTTCTTCCTCAGTGTAAGCATAAAATATTTCTTTGCCTTTTTTGATTTTATAAAGCGGAGGTTGAGCTATGTAAAGGTATCCGCCTTCAACTACCGGCTTGAAATATCTGTAAAAAAGAGTCATGAGCAAAGTCCTGATGTGAGCCCCATCCACATCGGCATCTGTTGCAATTATAATCTTGTGATATCTAAGTTTTTCAATATTGAAAGTGTCCCCAATTGCCGCTCCAAGTGCCACCACTAAAGCTTTAATCTCATTATTTGCGAGCATTTTGTCCAAGCGAGCGCGCTCAACATTTAAAATCTTACCACGCAGAGGTAGTATGGCTTGCGTCTTCCTGTCACGCCCTTGCTTAGACGAGCCACCGGCTGAGTCTCCCTCTACAATAAAAAGCTCCGCTTTGTCTGCGCTACGAACCTGACAATCTGCCAGTTTGCCCGGCAATGCAAGCCCTTCAAGAGCGCCTTTTCTTAACACACTGTCTTTTGCCGCCTTTGCCGCCTTGCGCGCTTTCATCGCAAGGGTTGCCTTGTTTACGATAGCTTTGGCGTCGTTTGGATACTCCTCCAAAAATTCAGAAAAAGCTTTGGCAAACACCGCCTCTGTCGCGCTTCTTGCCTCAACAGAGCCTAGCTTGGCTTTCGTTTGTCCTTCAAATTGAATTTCTTGCATTTTGACAGAGATGGCGACTGTCAGACCCTCCAAGACATCATCTCCGGTAAAGCTCTCGCCCTTGCCGTTCTTTTTTACATAGTTGTTTATGGTTCTGGTTAGAGCCGTCTTAAAGCCGGTTACATGCATACCACCCTCAGGGTTGTAGATATTGTTGGCAAAAGCGCTGATTCTCGGAGAAATATCGTCAACATACTGCAATGCAATTTCCACCAACACTTCATCTTGTTCTCCGGATGTGTAAAAAATATTCTTATGCAAGGCTTTTTGATGCCTGTTTTGAAAAGCTACCAATGATCTGAGACCGCCTTCAAAATAAAAACTCATTGACGGCAACTCCAAAGAAAGGTCTTTTATCCAATACACAGAAGTGTCGTCTAATTTGCCTTCGTATTCTCGCGCATCTATGATATTTATAAGCAGACCCGGCACAAGATACGCTTGCTGTCTTAAATGGTCAACTATTTTCTTAAAATCATACTCAATCTTAGGAAATATCTCAGGGTCGGCCTGAAAAGTTATGATGGTTCCGGTCAACTTTGAAGCGCCGGCTTTTTTAACCGTCCCTTTGGCCTTGCCTCCGTTTGTATATTCTTGTATATATTTACCTCCGTCTCTGTGAACCTCAGCTCTTACATAAGTAGACAAAGCATTAACAACGGAGACTCCCACACCATGCAGACCGCCGGAATATTTGTAACCTTCTCCGCCAAATTTACCTCCGGCGTGAAGCACTGTCATGATTGTCTCAAGAGCGGATTTTTTAGTTTTCTTGTGTTTGTCAACCGGAATACCTCGCCCGTTGTCAGCCACTCTGATTTTGTTATCCGGCAAAAGAGTCACCTCTATGCGGTTAGCAAAACCGCCCATGGCTTCATCGCGCGAGTTATCAAAAACTTCCCAAATCAAATGATGAAGTCCTTCTGTGCCCGTGGTTCCGATATACATTCCCGGTCTCTTGCGGACCGCTTCCAGACCTTCTAAAACCGTAATGGAGTCTGCTCCGTAGTTCCCGCCTTTCTTTTTTGCCGCCATATCTTAATATTTAATCGTCATTGATAATAGCCATATTTTAGCATAAAAACACGTCACGCGCACCTTGCCTTATTGGCAGAATTATCGTATTTCCCAGCCTTTTGCATCAATTGCACTCTCTATTTTGGACATTA
>CAYPCF010000011.1:0-13312 GCA_964409155.1 uncultured Candidatus Saccharibacteria bacterium
TGTGCGGGTAGGGAGAATCGAACTCCCGTTTCAAGCTTGGGAAGCTTGCGTCATGCCATTAGACCATACCCGCAGGAAACTACAACCCAAAGAACGCCTGTATTTTATCCCAAAAAGTTCTTTTTTCAAGAGAAGCTTTTTGGTGTGACGGTATGTCGCCCACCACTACTATAAGTTTTTCCCCTTTTCTTGCCATAGAGTAGTTCTCTCGTAAAATCTCTTCTTTTCCAAATTTGGTGTTTACGTGTCTGAGTTTTTCTTCCAATTCTTTTTTGTGTTTGACTGTATTTTCATATCTATTGGAAAGCGCTGCCTTCTTTTCTCTGGCAAATGTATATTTTTGATACAATGAAAATACAGAGTTTCCAAAGAAATACAGAATTAGCAACAAAATAAGCAGCAGAAAAATTGACATGGCTAATTTCAAGATACGTTGGCGTCTAAGCTTGTTTTTAATCATTGTGTATATTGTATATCATTTTTGTAAAAAAATAAAAGTTGTGTTAATATTTACGCATATGAATTTTTTATTCCATGAAAAAACTCAAAAGACCATCAAATGGATTTGGGGAGTTATCGCCTTTCTTGTAATCATTAGCATGGTCGCTTTTTTCACCCCGGCAATATTTTAACAAACAGTAAAAACTAATCTTTCAAAACACGCAAGAATGTTTCTTGCGGAATGTGTACTTTGCCACGCGACAAAGCCTTTTTCTTACCTTTCTTTTGCTTTTCCAAGAGTTTCATTTTTCTTGTAATATCCCCACCGTAAAGCTTGGCTGTCACATCTTTCCTAAGAGCGGACAAGCGCTCACTCGCCACTATTTTCCCGAGAGCCTTAGCTTGGATTTTAAGTACAAATTGCTGTCTTGGCAACTCTTTTGCCAGCTTTGCCACCATGGCTTTGGCTTCTTCTCTGATACGATTTTGAGATATTATGCGTGAAAATGCGGGGAAAATCTCTTCTGCTATCAGAACATCCAAACGCGTAACATTAGCCTGCTTAAAACCTATCTTTTTATAAGACAAAGAGGCAAAACCGCTTGACACATTTTTTAGTTTATCAAAGAAATTACGCATGAGCTCACGCAGTGGCATATCCAACGACATCTCAGCTCTCCCGTCTTGTAGTGTGTTGGTGCTTTTTAAAATCGCTTCATGTTCATGTAGCAGCTGACTGACAGCCCCGACATATTCCGGAGGCGTGATAATAGTAACTGCCGCCCACTCCTCCAGCACCTGCTCTATATCACCATGGTCCGGGAAATGTATTGGTGAATATACATGACTCTTCTGCCCGTTTTTTAAAGTAACTTGATATATGGTAGTAGGACTCGTAACTATAAGTTCCAGACCAAATTCTCTACGGAGTCTCTCAACTATGATTTCCAAGTGTAGCATACCTAAAAAGCCCACTCGGAAGCCTCTGCCCAACACGCCGCTTGACTCCTCTTCAAACGACAAAGAAGAATCCATGAGCTTCATCCTGAGCAATGCCTGACGCAAAGCATCAAACTCATCTTGCGACTCCGGATACACACTCGCCCATATAACCGGCTCAGGGTCTTTGTAACCTTCAAGGGCTTGTGTGTTGGACCCATTACTTACAACCGTATCGCCAACATGGACTATTCCCGGCTTTTTGATTCCGGTTACAATATATCCTATCTGCCCCATTGGTAATCGCTTTTTTGGATTTTCATCAGGTGTAAAAATCCCCAGCTCCAAAGCGGTAAACCTTTCTCCTGCCACGGCAAAACGCAAAGATTCCCCTTTCTCAAATGATCCGCCCATGACTCTGACATACAGTATAATGCCTTTGTGTTCTGAGTATTGAAAATCAAAGATAAGCGCTCTTTTTTTCGACTCAGCCTTTGGTGCGGGAATCTTGTCAACTATCGCATCTAATAGCTCTCTCACACCGTGTCCTGTTTTGCCTGAGCTGCGTATTATACTCTCCTCATCAACTCCCAACATCAAAGCCAACTCTATGGAAATATCTTCCACGCGCGCTAAAGGAGAATCTACTTTTGACAAAGCCGGAATCACTACCAAACCCTGTTTTTTGGCTTCCGACAATACGGATAAAGTTTGCGCCTCTATGCCTTGTGTTGCATCAACAAGCAATACCACCCCTTCTACGGCGGAAAGCGCCCGCGAGACTTCATAAGCAAAGTCAACGTGCCCTGGAGTATCTATCAAGTTCAAAGTATAAGTGGAGCCATCCTTTGCATCATATCGCATGGTTACGGGACGCATTTTTATGGTTATGCCACGCTCGCGCTCAAGCTCCAAGTCATCTAAAACCTGCTCTTGCATCTTGCGCTCCTCTACGGTTGATGTAATCTCCAACATTCTGTCAGCCAAAGTTGACTTGCCATGATCTATATGAGCTATTATGCTGAAATTCCGTATTTTTTCCGTATTTGATTCCATTGATGTTTAAGTATACGCAAAGTTTCGCGTAATTCAAGATTGTCAAAAACATACAAAACCAAGACAAAAAGAATGGCTGCGGGAACAAAAGCGGAAAGCATGTGAAGTATCACAGACTGCAAATTATCCAAGATATAAAAATCGGAAAGATATATCAACAGCCACTTTGCAAATAAGGCCGAGACAACAGAAGCTAACAGCATTTGTTTGACGGATATCGTAAATATCTGCCATTTTTTGTCTGACATAAAATACTTCCTAAACAAATACATGAACAAAATTGAACTTACAGACAAAGTAAGAAGATGCGCTAACGCCATACTCACGATGGACATGTTTTCCACCCCACTGACTTTTAATAAAGATTCGGCAAAGTGTCGTGTCTGAGTATAATGTATAAACATATTTTTAATAAGGAAATAAAAAGCCGGCAACAAAGGAAGAGAAGCTGCATAAATCAAAAGCGGTGTTTTTGTCATGCCCGCCGCATAATATGCTCGCGCCAACAAGATGCTTATAGACAAAAACAAAAGTGTAAACATTGAAATTGCAAGCACAGCAGCCACGATGCGTGTATCATCCCAAGTAAAATTCTGCGTACCGTATATAATACGCACTATATGCGCCCTAAACACTATCGTGTAGCTGACAATAGGTGTCAGCCAAAAAAGTATATGCCTCAAGGCAGCTTCCACATGCTCTACAAATGACTTAATATCTCCTTTGGAATGCAGTCTGGATAAAGTTGGAAATGCCGCCACAGAGTAGCTAACCGCGATGACAGAAAGTGGTGCCGCCTGAAGAGTATAAGCCAACTTAAATGCGGACAAGGCTCCGGAAGACACAAAGCTTAGCAGCGAAAAAATGATTAGTTGAACTGACTCTTGCAGAAAAAGAGCCATAGATCTGGGGTAAGATACTTTAAGCATGTCCTTGATATCCTTCCAATTTATCTTGCTCCAGTTAAGACGAGGAACAAATGATGCAATGGCAAAGCTCAAAACGAGTTGTAAAAACGCGCCGAACACTACACCGAAAGCAAGACCTTTCACTCCGAAATATGGATAAAGATATACCAACGACAAGATGATACTCAAGCTATATACAAGCGGAACAAAAGCGTATGCAATAAAGCGTTGCCTGAATTGTAAAAGAGCCATGAAGATATGCGCAGCACCAAGAAAGATAAACTGCAACAAAAACAAGCGGCTAAGCAACAATAGCTCAAGACCATGGCTTCCGTGATATAAACTCGGGAACAATGCCGACAGATAGTTCGGAGTAAAAATGAAAGCTGCAAGCGCCACAAAAAAAGCCGCTGTTATAAAAACGCTAAGCAGACTATCCAGAAACGCGTAGCGTGCATCATCATCCTCTTTTTTGTTTAAAATAGGAATTAAAACAAAAGCTGAGATAATTGAAATAAATACGGTAAACAGCAAGTCCGGTAGCTTGAAAGCGGCATAATATACATCAAGCAGCTCTCCTCTACCAAGATACGCCACCAGTAGCCGCTCGCGAAGCAAGCCAAGCAAAACAGACGCTAAAGATGCCAAGCCGATAAGGTATGCCGCCTTATGTATCGAAAGTATCTCTCTGCTGATGAAAGCGACAAAGCGGCGGAACATATTTCAAATATTACTTGTCTGTATCTTTATTGTCTTTCTCGTCTTTCTTGTCTGATTTCGTGCCGCTTGACGAACTTTCAGCCTCTTGTGAAGAATCTTGTGAAGAATTTTGACTGTCTCGTTCTTCTTTTTGTAAGGCTTTTAAGAGTTTGATTATATCTTTTGATCCGGTTTTCTTTGCAAGCACATTTAGCTCTTTGACTGCTTGGGCCTTCTGGCCTATCTTAGATAATGCAAAAGCATGCACATACAAAGTATTTAGAGGCACTGTGCCGGTTTGTCCGTACAAATACATCGCTTTGTTTGATGCGTCTACGGCGGCTTTGTAGTTAGCAAGTTGGTAGTCAATAAGCGCAAGTCTGTTCCATGCCTCAGGAGAACTCGGCTCATTCTGCACAGCGGAATATGCTACCTTATAAGCAGTCTTCAAATCCTTTGAAGATATGGCGAGGTTAAACAAATCTCTATATGCCGGCTCAAAATTCGGCTTAAGCGCAAGAGTTCTAAGCAAAGCGGCTTGCAGCGCTTTTGTATCTTTCTTGGCAAGAGCTATGTTTGCCGCAGCGTATGAAACCGCCGGATTTAGGTGCGCCAAGTTAAACGCTCGAGATAAATCCTTTTCAGCCTGTTTTAAATCTTGCTCATCCTTTAATATGAGATACTTTGCAGTTTCCGCCTTGGACAAATACAGCCATAATCTATAATCTTGCGGATGTATGAAAGTAGCATTCTTGTAAGGAGACACCACAGACTCTACGGCAGAAGCAAGGCGCAAAGAATCTTTATTTTTTGAATTCTTGCTTGTTTCTTGCAATAACTTGTTTAGTTCTAATTCTTTGACCTGTGCCAATGCCACATGTGAGTTAACATCAAAAGGCATCAAGAGTCTCTGTGTCTTTGCCAAAGAAACTAAAGCCCCAGCTTTGCTCATGTCCACAAACACAGGCGCTATCAACAATACAAGCATTGACAAGACTGTAGCCATCCCCGCGTAAACAGACAAAACAGATACTGCGCCAGACCCACTTAGACATGCATACTTTCTAAATCGCGCCCGAGTTGACGGTTCTTTAGCCGTATCAGCTTCACCAACAAGTCCTTCTTTACGCAAATGATATACAAAAGCCGCAATGGCGAGATAAAAAGTTGTCAATATCAGATAGCCGGGAGACGCAACAACAAAAGCAGTAAGCACAGCTAAAAGGAATATGTATGAACTTATAAGCTCTCCCTTTGCTTTTCTTTTATAACTGGTAACAAGCAAGAATTTTGGTAAATAAGCCAAAAGCGACAACAAGAGTACTACCCATAAAGCGCCACCGATCCATCCGAAGCTGATGATATTGTGCAAAATGCTTGTGCGCGCAGCCGGGAAACTGGTGTCCCAATACCTTGTTAGATTTACAGATGAATCACTGCGGTAAGAAAACCAATCTGTAGAAAAACTGTCAGGACCCGTGCCGAGAAGTTTGTTTTTGATGGAAGTTTGAGAGTTATTAAGCACGTCTAAAGATGCGACTACATTTGGACGCTTGTCAACAAAAGATACACCTGTCAGGTAGACTCCGGTAAAAAATATATAAGACCCAAACAGCAATGTTGCAACGGAAAAAACCGGCAGGAGCCGCAGAGCCCAGAGTCTTAAATCAGAGCTGATGACTTGCGTTTTTTTCTTGTTGCCGTATCCCTTGTAGAAAAGTAAAGACAACAACGAAGCTACCAAAACAACAATCCATGCGTCATAAAAATTACTCATGATTAGCAAAAGCGCAAAAGCCGCAACCGATACTGTTACAGACAAGACTCGCTTTAGCTTACTGTCATAGCGGACGAGCAGCCCACCCACAAGCACTAAGGCGGAAAAGATAGACAAATCAAAGCTACTGTTAAAAACGGTAGCCGTAGTTGTGCCAAACAACACCGATGGCATTAAAATATTATAGATAAGATATAGCAGATTAACTGCAAAGGCTATCTGGATAAACGCGACTAATTTCTTGAAAATGTCTTGTTTTGAGCTGTTGGCCAAGAAAATACCGGTAAATGTCAACACGCCAATAAACAACAAAGAGTCGGCCGCGCCCAAATCGCCAAATACTGAGTGAATAATCCCGGGCGTCAGTAAAGCGGACAAAAGCATAACGATCCAAAAAGCAAGCATTATTTTTAACGGCAGAACCTCAATATGTCTGAGCTGCCCTTTTAGCAGAACCCTGAGCATATATAACACAAAGATACCAAAAGTTACAAGGAGCAACGCGTAGCTCAATGGCAAAGGATTACTAAAAGGAATAAAAACCGTTAACGACAACAAGAAGCCAAGAAAAGGTAGATTTTCCACTTTACATACATTTTTCAACTTTTTTATCATAACCTATAATACACTAATTAAATTTTATAATACAGCCATTATAACATAATGGAAATTATGTTATTTAGAAGCATTAAGTGTGTATAGCGATTTAGATTTCTATCTCGCATGTTCCGCCGGCACAGGCCAACTCTTGTTTTACATCAGTTTCATCTTCTTCTTCGTATAGCATAAGTTTGGAGAAGTCTATGTTTTTCATACGCTTAGATAATTCTATGTAAGTCTTCTCGTCTATCTCCTCTAAAGGCGCAAGCTTGTAGACAAAATCTGCACGAGGCAAAAATGAAAGCCCGCCTACTATATCCCAATTTTCATAAACCCAATTTGCAACATCCACCCACTCATCATCTCCGACTGAAATGGTTATTGAAGGGTTGTGCTCTGTATAGTTGAGTTTAACTTTCTTCCAATGCTCAAGCATATCTATCGCTGACAAGTCAGAGTTTACAATAGATCCTTCAGGCGCCTTTATGGGAAACTCTAAAACATATGTATTTGCAGAATCCATGTCTTGCCCAACCTCAGGATGATACGGAACACCTTGATCTTTCAACATGGCAAACAACGCATCATGAGCGGATATGCGTATGCGTTGAATATAATATTTTGCGAAACGCGGATGCATACCGGAGGAAGTGTTAAAGGTCTTAGATACTGTTCCTGAAGGTTTGACCGATGTCGCAGCGGTAGCCGGATTTATACCGAAGCGCTTTGCGTATTTTCTGTTGGTTTTTATAACCATATCACGCATTTTGCGCAATGTCTCAGCATTTCTTGCCGCCTTGGAGTCCCATTGTCCTGTGACAGAAACTCCGAGCAATCGTTCATCTGAAATATTTTTCTTCCACTCTTTTGATATGTAGCCAAATTTATCTAAGGTAGCTTGATATGTTCCTAAAATCGCCGCTATTTTGGCCTTCTCAAGTAAAGTTTCTTCGGTATCATCAGGTCTTGCTATTACCTCCGTTAGGTTGCAGAATTGTTTTGGCTGCAGGATAACTTCCCCGCACGGATTAGTCCCCAAGGGCCCCAGGTAGCCATTTTGATTGCCATATTTCTCTTGTAAGAACTTTACTCTGCGCTCCGGCATAGTGTTTATGATATTGCCTCGATTAAAAATACCTCGCTCCCCTGACCCTGACTCTATAAGGGCTGTCCATTCTCTGAGAAACTCGGCTGCACTTGGCTTTTCCTCATAGACCGCCGAGTTGTTAGCCATCATTCTTTGTGGGTTTGTGTTATAAAAAGCGCCACGCTTTGCGTCTCGCATCTCTATGTCATCCAAATCAGACAAAGAAATCATAGCGCTGCGTCTTACTCCGCCCGCGACCACTATCTCGGCTATTTTGCACATTATATCGTGCACATCTATGTTTTTAAGGCGCTTCCCTTGCCTTGACAAGATTCTGTCACGAGCAAATTTGAGCAGCTCTTTCAAAGGTTCAGGACCTGATGACTTTCCACCCATGGTCTTAAGGCGTGCGCCATAAGGGCGAACCAAAGAGTAATCAAAGTCTATATCTTGCCCATTCCACCAAGCGGTCAGGCCCGCCGTCAAAGCGTCACCCCACCCTTCTTTAGAGTCTTCAACCACATGAGTTGGCAACTTCTCTCCTGTTTGCTTTTTGACTATAGGCAATTTTTGAGCATGTTGACTCTCAGCTGAAAAACCAACGCCTGAGCCTGACATGGACAGATACATGGCTTCGGCAAAATCCGTGATTTTCTCAGGTGCTATGTATGAACAATTATAAGCGACTACATTACACCGTCTTGCGGCAGGACCTGCAAATTGCATAAGCCGCATGGATGGCATTGCTTTTTGCTCAAGGATAGCCTTTTGTATCATCTTGTATTCTTTCTCTGTAAGTTTTTTGCCTAAGTTTTCACGCATGAAAGCCATGTAGCGCTCCACTGTTTCCGGCCAAGTTTCACGCCTGTTTTCCCCTGGAATCCAACGAGCATAAGTGCGCAAAAATATAAACTCTCCAAATTTATCTCCATTGAAATATTTACTGGCCTTGTGAGCAAGTTTTTTTATATGCTCCGGGACAGATTTATTACGCGCCCTCTCCTCCGCGCGTTTTGCGCGATATAAAATATATGCTTTAGAAGTTTCTACAAAGTTAGATAATATAAGATGTTTTTCCACCAAATCTTGAATGCTCTCAACAGACGGGACCAAACCTTTATGTTTTTTAACATCACGAGCAATCTCACCGGATACGGCATGAGCTATGATCTCCGCTTCATCCTTAGACCCCTCTGCGACAGCTATCATGGCCTTGTGTATAGCTGTAACAATTCTGTCAAAATCAAAATCTACAACCGAACCATCTCGTTTCTTGATGAATTTTATTATTTTTTTATAACTTGAATGAGTTTTTCTGCTGTTTTTTCTACGGGCGCTTGTGGCGCTTTTTTTTCTTTTTGTCATGCGTCTTATTAAATTAAACTTATAATCTTTGTTACCGCATTATAGCACGACAAAAATTCAAACGCACTGTTGATAAGCATTCTGAAATAAGTCTCAATACCTATCAAGAGGTAGCTATGCATAAAATGGGAACTTTTGACTATCTTGGCAACTTCAAAACAGAATCTCCTATTTCTATCCCGTGCTCATCTGCAAAGTCGGCCACCGTCTCCAAGATATATCTTGCGCGTTTATTTGGCTTGTAAGCATTCGGGTATGAGTCAGGCATCGCATGATGCCAAATATCTACAATCTTGCCATTATCATCTATCCAAAACACATCAATGGGGAAGTTCATATTTTTCATCCATATCTTGTAATAATCTGCCGTTGGAAAAACAAACAGCATGCCGCGCAACGGCGCCAAAGAGTCTCTGCCGGACAAACCCTTCTCCCACTCAGACTTTTCATCCGCTATATCAACATAGACCCTGACACCTTCTATAGACAACAACCTACCTCGCATGTCTCGCGCTTGACCCGGCAACGACTCATCGCGTATACCGGAATACCATATACCGGCAAAAACCGAAATCAATACAAACAAAGCAACCACAACAGGCTTTGTCAACGAAGTGTCTTGATGCATGTTTATATTATAACACTTTTAAACTATGAAAACACTTTGTTTTACATATTGAGCTTTATTGAAAGATTATCAGAAAGCTCTCGCTTTTCTTCTTCGCTTAGTTCCCGCACCTGCCCCACTCGCAAATCTCCTAACTTTAAGTTCATGATGCGGACCCGCTTGAGACGCTTTACAACATAACCCAACGCCGCAAGCATGCGTCTAATCTGGTGTTTTTTCCCCTCATACAAAACAATGCGCAATTTACGCTCAGATAGTTTCTCGGCACGCGCAGGACGCGTTAAATACCCTTCTATATCAACACCCGTCTGCAAGCGCTTGATATCTCTGTTTTTGATATTTTTATCAACCCAGACCATATATTCTTTCTCATGCTTGTATTTTGGATTTAACATTCTGTCAACTATACGGCCGTCATTGCTTAAAAATAACAGACCTTCGCTTGCCTTATCAAGCCTGCCGACCGGTGCAAAATCCTTCGGAAGCTTCAGGACTTCACGAGCTTCCCGCTCATTTTCCGCAGTCTTGTGAGAGACAATGCCAACAGGCTTGTTATATATGTAGTATTTATATTTTGACTGCAAAACTCTTGCCTCATTCTTGAGTGTTACCTTATCGGCAGGACTTAGCTTCTGACCCAAGACGGCCTTTTTGCCGTTTACCAACACCAAACCTTTCTCAATGAGTCTGTCCGCTTGGCGACGAGAGCAAATCTGTCTATCGCTTAGATATTTATTAATTCTTATTTCCGATTTTTTACTCATTGCTAAAGAAGTTAATCAGTTTGTTCACATATTTGTCTGAAGTGTTACTAATCCAAAAAGTGTTGCTGTCGCATTTACCATGAAAGAAAAATCTGTAATACCAATTTGCAAAAATTTCACGCAAGAAAAAATAGGCTTCTTTTCTGTAGTGTCCACCAATATTTACAGCCGGATATAATTCATAATTCAAATTGAAAAATCTTGCAAAATAATCAATGCGCGCAAGATGAAAATCATTTGACACCAAGATATATGAGCGTTTTAAAGATAAATTGGCTACTGTCTGGCAAGTGTTATCGCCTTTTGTATCTAAGATTATATCTTCGCTCGGCACCTTAAGCCTAAGCAATGCATCTCTCATGACCTCTGCCTCGTTACCACCAAAGACGGAGTCGGCACCGGATACAACAATACAAGACACCTTTCCCGCTTTATAAAGCGCAAATGCAGTCAACAGTCTGCCTGACAAGACAGCTGACATGTGACGCTCAGGCTCCAATGCCGCCCCAAAGACCACGGCACAATCAGCTTGAGCCAAGTCGCCGGCTTCAGGCTCTTTATAAAATTGCAAAATATACACGGCAGTTATCAAAACAGCTATGATAAAAACGGCGACTAGCATGGCAAGCAGACGCCAGGTAGAACTAATCAACTCTTTGACCATACATAAATCTTGTAAACTCCATCTGATTTATAGCATTTTTTTCCAATTCTGACAAATTTAATTTATTCTCTTCTGCTATTACTTCTTTTAGTTTTGCTTTTGTCTCCGGGTTCTTTGGCACAAACATGGCGCAAGTGTCTTCACACGGACGAGCAGAGATGTCATGCGTAGCTATAAATCTTGAAATATCTATAATCTCGGATTTATTCAGTCCGATAAGTGGGCGAAAAACCGGCAGAACACTTGCCTCGTCAACGGCATATATGTTTTCCATTGTTTGACTTGCTACCTGCCCCAAGCTGTCTCCGGTCACCAAAGACAGAGCCCCTGTCTGCTCTGCATACAAAGACGCCATGCGCATAAAAGACCTTCTAAGGAGCACGATGCGCAGTTTATCTTTGGCATTTTCCGCTATGTGCTTTTGTATGTCCAAGACGGAAACCAGAGCAACACTGAGCTCTCCTTGGAAGCGCGACAGTATTTGCGCGATATCCTTGACGGCTATCTCCGGGTCTTTGCCCGTCTTTTCTCTTGCATGGAAATGGATTGGAAAAACACGAGCACCTCTTTTTTGCAGTAAATAGCTTGCCACAGGCGAGTCAAATCCGGCTGACAACAAAGACACTGCCGAGCCTGACGATCCGCTGGGCAAACCGCCTATACCTTTTTCTTTTATATAATACAGCTTCTCGCTATGCAATATTTCTATTTGAAGTTCTGTATCAAAACCCTTCATGGACACCGAAAGATTTTGGTTGATACTGAACAATTTCTCCGCAAAAGCCCTTTCCGTTTCTTGAGAAGTAAAAGGGTAACTTTTATCCACTCGCTTGGCGCTTACCCTAAAGACTGTATCGCTTAGTTTTGGCACAAAAAATTCGGCAAGCTCATCGTCAGGCTCATCTTTTGGTATGCTTATTGCTATCCCGAAGTTAGATACGCCTGGAAATATTTTCAACCCTTCACATATATCTTTGGCAACTGACAAATCTACTACAGGTATGAAGATTCTTCCCCAAGAGTTTAGAGCGCGCACGGCGTAGCCGTGCGCGCTTAAAAACCTGTTCAGATTCCTCACCAAAGCTTCCTCAAAAAGACACCTGTTTCCACCTTTAAGAGCTATCTCATCGTAGTGAACTACAATCTTGTATTGCATATTAGTCTTTAAGCAAATGGATGTCGCGTTGCGGATAAGGGATTTCTATGTCAGCTTTTCTGAATTCATCCAACACTTTTCTGTTAATCTTGTCCTTTATGCCACCCAGACGACCCGGCTCAGGCATCCACACACGTAGCTCCATATCCAACGACGAATCACCAAAGCTCAAAAGTCTTACCTGAGGCTCAGGATCATCACAGATTACATCAAAAGACCTCGCTATATCCATCAGTATCTTCTCTGCTTTCTCAATATCCGTATCATATGCCACAGATACCGGTATTCTCAGTCTAATTTTCCTGTCCACATGCGTGCCCGTCTCGTTAAATATTTGCTCATTGCCCATCTTGGAATTCGGCACCGTTATCTCCACGCCATCATATGTTTTAATGCGCGTAGAGCGCAAACCCACATGCAGGACCTCGCCTCTTTCACCTGAATTAAGTCGTATTATGTCCCCAACTTTATATGGACTGTCAGCAAGTATAAAAATACCTGAAATGAGGTTAGCCAGAGTATCTTTCGCAGCAAAACCTACCGCTATACCCACGATACCGGCAGACGCCAACCAAGCGGTAAGAGATATCCCCCAGACATAGAATGCAAAATATATGGCAAATGACCAAATAATGACCAAAGACATATTCTTAAAGAGCGGTAATGTGGCAGGCTTTATAAACCCACGCTTGGAAGTGGAGTTTTTGTGCAAAAGCAAGTTGGTAACTCTTGTGAAAGGCTTAATCCATACAAATATCAGGGCCGAGAAAACAATCTTGCGTATCAATAGCTCTAAACTTGCGTGAAAAGAAAAGTATCTTATTGAAAACAACAACCCTGCGAACACTATAGACCAAAAAACAGGCCTGTTTAATATCTTGAGTAGCTTGTCATCTAAATCCGTTTTGGTATGAGCGGTCAGCACGGAGAGCACTGCGAACAACAGCGGCGTCAGCAAAAAAGCCAACAAAAACACGAGGACAAACAGAATCAATACCTGCACAGCCGGGACTGATATAAGGTTATGATAAATTATGTAAAACTGCTCCATATGCTAATCTTTAATCTTCTAATTTGTCTGTAACTTTTATGATAACACAGGAGTAAAAAACAACAAGTAACAACTCCATATGTATAGCTTTGTGAATAAAAGTCAGGTTTACATACTTTCTCCATCTTTAGATCTTGTGTAATTGTTATACACAAACGCCACAAACATAAACAAAGA
>CAYPCF010000012.1:0-1343 GCA_964409155.1 uncultured Candidatus Saccharibacteria bacterium
TCAAAAGAGCATCGACAGACAAGCAGGGAGAAGACGGCAAAATAACTCTAAAAAAATACGCAGGGCCAATAGAACTACCCTCTTTGAAACTAAATGCCATTATGAAAGATATTTTCTGGGATGCGGTCGCCAAACTTAAAGAGGATAAAGAAAGCAACTTTATTTTGCATCGCATAAACGAACGAGGGGAGCATTGTGGCGAGTATTATTATTTACTGGCTGTTGAGATAAAAAACAATTAGATTATTTTTTAAGGCGTTCACTTTCAAACAAATATTGTCCTGCAAATTTTGCATGCTTGCCAAATTTTTTACTTAAAAAGTTTCTGTATTCATCATATTTTTTAAACTCTTTTCCGTAAGTGTTTAAAATCGCCCGTTTTGCCCATCTGTCAACCGGCGAGAACTCATCAGCCTTTCCTGAGAAAACCGCGACACAATCTGCAACTTTGTCCCCTATTCCTTTGAAGCTCTTTAGCCGTTCTATGAGCTCTAATCCTTTTAACTTTTCCAGCTCGTCTTTGTGTTTTAAAAATTTCTGCGCGCTTTGCTTTATATACTCTGCTCTGTATCCTGCTCCGCACTCATAAAGCAAGCTCAAGTCTGCTTGCGCTATTTGCTCTGCGCTTGGAAACAGAAAATGATTTTCTCCGCCAAGTTTTACTTTTTGCCCAAGCCTTGAAGACAGGCAAGCAACAGAGCTTCTTATTCTTGATATGTTATTGTTGCTTGAGAGCAAAAAGCTAAAAAATGTGTCTGCTATAGGCTGAGATATGACAAGTAAATCCCCAAGCTTAGTATGTGCTTTCTGTAGCTGTGTATCTTGGCTAAAAACTATGGAGGCTAAAAAATCATCCAAATCCCTTACTCCCAAAAATGACTCAATGTCAATTTCTTGCCCGTAAACTTGCTCTGCGCGCAAATGTTTGTGCGCTGTGCGCAGCAAAATTGCAAAATCAGAATGCAATGCCAAAAAACCACTGTCCGTTTTTTCCCAGACAAAACTCTGGCCTCCTAAAAAGCTTAATTCCGGGTTAATTTTTAATGACAAATCCATGTCGGGCCGGGCGGAATTGAACCGCCGCCACACGAACCCGAATCGTGTACACTACCACTATGCTACGGCCCGTTTGGTGTTTGGTGAGCAACAAAAGCCACTAAGTGTTTGCTTACCCTAAATGTGAGGCGTGATTTATTCTCGTGCAACCTGAAGCGTAAGCGGGACGGACTCATGGTCGCAGGGCCGGGAAGCAACAAAAGCCACTAAGTGTTTGCTTGCCCTAATAAAATGTAATGTGTGATTTATGGTCGGGGCGCCCGGAATCGAACCGGGACCTCATGGTC
>CAYPCF010000012.1:1443-7904 GCA_964409155.1 uncultured Candidatus Saccharibacteria bacterium
TGTAATGTGTGATTTATGGTCGGGGCGCCCGGAATCGAACCGGGACCTCATGGTCGCAGGGCCGGGAAGCAACAAAAGCCACTAAGTGTTTGCTTGCCCTAATAAAATGTAATGTGTGATTTATGGTCGGGGCGCCCGGAATCGAACCGGGACCTCATGGTCCCAAACCATGAACACTAACCATTATGCTACGCCCCGCTGGGCACAAGGATAGCACATATATGCTTTTTTTCAATAGGGCGGGCGCGGCTACGCCGCGCCCGCCAACTCACCCAAAAGCACATCTATTCTCCCTCTTTGTTGGCACATTCCATACACAAAGTAGCGGCAGGATTTGCTTCCAGTCTATCTTCTTCTATCTCGGCGCCACATTTCTCACATATACCATATGTTCCCTCTTCTATCTTCTCTAAAGCTTTTTTAATGTTGTTCAATCGTATTTCAAGCTCATCTACTATCGCTTCGTTTGTAAGCTCCTCTTCAACTTTGTCTGCATATACATTCTCGTCTTCAGTCCCGGCTTGTAAATCCCCGGAAGTTCCATCCCAATTGCCTGTCGCCTCATTGTGCAAATGGCCAATGTCGGTTAACTCAAGCTCCACTTGCGCTTCTTCTTGTTCCAAGCGTTGTTTTGCTTTTTTTATGAATTCTTCGTTTAACATATGTCGTATATATTACTATGTATAAAAACAAAAAACAACCAGGGTTGTTTTTTATTGCCCTTGCTCAATGGCCAATCTGTTGGCAATCTCTAAGAATGTCTTTGGACTGTTTGTAATCACCAATGTGTCTTCTCCTATAAAACCATACAAGATCCTAACCTTGCCGTCCGAGCTATACAGAACTCGCACCGAATAGTTCTTAAGTGAAGCGTCTTTGAATCTCGGCTTTTCATCAAGATATCCTGTAATGTCCTTCCTGTAATATGCATCCATAAAAATTCCCATGTCATCTACCATAGTCTTTTCCCAACTAAGCATTGCAGCAAAAGCGTAGTGATAAGAATTTGTTTTTAAGATCACAAAAGGTTTCCTTATACTCTTGGAGACTGCGTGTACTCCAAGCATATAGTTAGGATCAAGTGACGCCACAAAAGTATCCGGAGCTTTCGGAAAGATAATACGCAGAAAATCCTTTGCTGACAGTTTTATGAACACATCTCCGATTTTTTTGACTAATTCAAACTCGGTAATACTACCAAGTGTGGCATTTACTCTTTTACTATCACGCGCCGCCTGTAAAACTCTCAGAATATAGATTCTGTTTTTGCCGCTTATATCTATCTTGGTTTTATTCTCAATAAATATTAAGTCCTGAACATTGGAGTTTTGCCCACCGGTAGCCAACGCATCTATACGGCTTTTTGATGTGTCAGGTCTGTTGTTGAGATATACAGCATATGCAAAAAGAGCCAAAGTAAGAACAATAGAAGCTGACAATATAAATATGGCAAACCAAGAATATGAACTCTCTTTTTTTTGCGCCTCCTTCTGTTTGACATATTTTCTCTTATCACTTTCTATCGCCACTATTTTTGTTAAAGACAATTTCTCATTCTGCATCAATCGTTGCAGATCACCTTTAAATGTGCGCACCGTGCCGGTTCTTTTTGTTATAACCGTGCCTTTTGGTGCCTGCTTGTTCTGCCGGACAGGTGAAGCTTGAGAATTTGCTTCATTCTTAGCTTTGATGCCTGGTGCCTGAGAAGATTCTTCTTGTTTATGCAGATAGTATTCAGGGCTGTCTTTTTTCTTGTATTGCGGTTGCACAAAAGTTCGTCTTGCATTAAGTTTATCTTGCCATTTTTTCCTTTCTTTGACACCGGCGCTTTTTTCAATAGCTGACATCATGGATACAACTTGGGGTTTGTGCTCAGAGATGACTCGCGCTGTATCTTCCGAATGATTCTGAGATGGTGGATTTGTGTTATTCTTACCTTGTGCATCGGACGCAAACGTATGAGGAGCGGTAAACCTGGCATTTGCCGCAAAACTATCTCCGGACGATACTAATGACGGCATGTTTTGTGCTTTGTTTGCTTTTGCTACACTTTTGTTATCTTCGGTGTTTGTTTGAGTCTTGGATTCAGACTGTGCACGCAAAGACTCCTGCTTATTTGCCACTGCTAAATCTATGCCTTGAGGAGCGTTTTTGTCGGATTTGTGTGTTTGTAATTTAGCGCCTTGTGTCATTGCAAGGTTTGTTTTGCCTCCCGCCGTATTCTCAGTAAGCACGAGCTTTTGCTTTGGCGTCGTGTTTTTATCATTGCTTAATTGCTCCGACTCAGACTTTTTGGAAAATAAATTAAACATCTGCATTATTATAGCAAATAAAAAAGCGGGGCGCGGCTGCGCCGCGCCCCGCTTTACCATCATCTACCCTTTAGCAACTCTGATAAAATTCTCATCAGCTCGCTTGATAGATAAATTAATCCTGCCTTTGTCGTCAATCTCCTTAACTATCACCGGCACCTTGTCTCCAACTTTCAACACATCAGATACATTCTCTATTCTATCTTTTGAAATCTCTGAGATATGCACCAGACCTTCGTTTTGAGAATTCAATCTAACAAAAGCGCCGAAGTTTTCTATGCGTGTCACTACTCCTTCCAATTTATCTCCGGGCTTATATTCATGCGTAAGCTCTTCTATCATAGCCAAGGCTCTATCTGCAGAACCGTCTTTGCCTGTTATATAAACCGTTCCGTCATCTTCTATGGATATATCTTCAACTCCACTGTCTTCTTTAATCCCATTTATGGTCTCACCACCTTTGCCGATAACCAGACCGATTTGATCTTCTTTGATTTTTGTGGCAAGTATCTTTGGTGCGCTTGCCGGAATATCATCTCTCGGCTCGGCGATCGCTTGCTCCAACACAGCAAGGATTTGCTCGCGGGCTTTGCGTGCTTGTGTAAATGCTTGTGACAACACTGCCACGGGCACACCTGCCACCTTCACATCCATCTGGACAGCGGTAACTCCTTTTTTTGTTCCGGCCACCTTAAAGTCCATATCTCCAAAGTGGTCTTCCGGACCTTGAATATCTGTCAATATTTTGTAGTTACCTTTATCATCTGACATCAAGCCCATGGCAATCCCCGCTACATGACTTTTTACCGGGACCCCGGCATCATGCAAGGCCAAGCTTGAAGCGCAAATGGAAGCCTGAGATGACGAACCGTTAGATGACATGGTCTCTGATACAATTCTAATCGTATATGGGAATTCCTCCTTGGAGGGTATCACCGGACGCAAAGCTTTCTCAGCCAACGCCCCGTGTCCTATCGCACGCCTGTTAAATCCACCCACGCGCCCGGCCTCGCCAACTGAAAACGGCGGGAAGTTGTAATGGTGCATAAAACGTTTTGTGCTGTCAGGCTCTTCTATGGTGTCTATCACTTGAGCATCAGAAGGCGAGCCCAGAGTCAAAGCTGACAAGACATGTGTATCACCCCTGTAAAAGATACCTGTCCCATGAATAACATTTGAGATGGATCCGGCTTGCGCATAAAGCGGGCGTATCTCATCAAGAGCCCTGCCGTCTTGCCGTCTTTCGTGCTCTATTGCCTCTTTGTGGACAAACTCATCTATCTTGCCCTCAAACAAATGGTCGGCAAAAGACAACAATTCGTCTCCGAGCTTCTCTTTTACCAAAGCCAGCCACTCATCTTTAAGAGCATATGTTTCATTTCTTTCAAAAACCCATTCAAACATTTTTGGTTCTATCTCCGCTGAGAAAAGTTCTGCAACCTCTTGTGGTATCTCCTCTGCAGGTATCTCTTCTTTCTCTTTACCTATCTCTTTTATAATATCCTCTTGCCAAGCATTTATTTTGTCATGAATAACTGTAGCTTCTTCCAGGGCTTTTTCCAAAATGGCCTCTTCAACTTCTTTTGCCCCGACTTCTATCATGTTGATAAGCCCATCTTTACCACAAGCCAAAAGGTCAAGTTTTTCATTTTCAAACTCTCTATCCTTGTAGCTTGGATTGATGATAAACTCATCAGTATCCAGAGCTTGACCGATACGCACGGCAGATACCGGACCACCCCACGGAATAGAGCTTGTCCCGAGAGCCAAAGAAGCACCTATAACCGCAAGAACATCCGGATCATCTTCACCCAAAGACAAGACAGTGACCACCACCTGCACATCACGCCTTAAAGAGTGATCAAACAACGGCCTGATGGTTCTGTCCACTATCCTGGCTGAGAGAATCGCTTCATCAGACGGCCTGCCTTCACGCCTTTGGAAGCGAGAGCCGAGAATAGCGCCGGATGCATAAAACTTCTCTTCATACTCAACTGATAATGGAAAATAGTCCAAATCTCTTGGCCCTCCCATCACTGCGGTGACAAGAATAACTGTATCACCATAACGCATCATCACTGAGGAGTTGGCTCTGACAGCCAAGTCGTTAAACTCGGCTACCAACTCCTTACCACCAAAATCTATTCTAAATTCTTTTTTCTGCATATTACTTTTAATTTATTTGTGCTTTGCGCTTGTGTATGTAAAACCGTAAAACATTGAACCCTTGCGTTATTCAGTCTTACATCTTTTTACACACTGCAAGCGCAAGGCACAGCTGATAAAGTTTTGTGTAACAAGTAACACAATACAACGACCGTCATAAATATAGCATATGTAAAAAAATGAGCAAAGCAAGCATATTTTTATGTTTGACACAAAATAATATCTATGATATTATAATTATTGATTGTCGTAATTAAAATTATTTAATAAGTTTATGAGCAATAATATAGAAGCAGCCGAAGAAAAAACAATAAAACAACATATAACATCAATCAAATCAGATATTGATTTTTTGGCAAAAAAATACGCCAAGCACTATCCGGATCAAAAAGGAATCATTGACGCAATAGCGAAAAATGCCAAAACAGAAGCGGATAAATTATTAAATGATCCAGAAATAGCTCAATACGGACAATACTTGCCAATATTTTTGACAGCTATAAATTTTCTGAGATCCTCTAACGAGATTAATGAAGAAGCACTGGGGTCGGCAATAGAAAAATTGCATGGCATAATACAAAAAATAGAAGAATAAAATATGCAACAATTGATTTTCGTCCACGGCGGAGAAGCGTTTAATGACTATAAAGAATATTTGAAATGGCTCAACTCCTATGAAATTGACGACCCGGACAAAGCGCCACCTAAAAAATGGCGCTCTGAATTATTTGAGAAACTGCAAAATGAAAACTGGCAAATCATAGCACCAACAATGCTGTGCTACAAAAACGCAAAATATGAGCATTGGGTTATATGGTTTGAAAAATATTTACCATATATTAAAGACGGCGCTGTGTTTGTCGGACACTCACTTGGCGCAAGTTTTCTGTCTCAATACTTTCAAGAAAAAGAAGTGGGGAACTTTTTGCAGCTGCATTTGGTTGCGCCTGCATATAATCTGCAAGCAGGCGGCTTTAAGCACGAAAAAGATTTTTCAAAATTAGAAAAACAATTTGAAGAAATCTACATTTATCACTCAAAAGACGATACGGTTGTCCCATTTGAAGACTCGGAAAAACTTCACGCACTTATCCCAAGCTCAAAGTTCATCACCTTTGAAGGTAGAAATCACTTCTTTGATGAACGATCTCCCGAGATAGAAAAATATTTAAGATAAGATGATGTTCAAAAAAATTTTTACAATTTCTGCAACTCATAAAGTTTTCTGTAAACTCCGCTCTCTTTTTGAATAAGCTCTTCATGCTTACCCTCTTCCGCAACTCTTCCCTTGTCAAACACGATTATCTTATCCGCTTTTCGGACGGTTGCCAAACGATGAGCAATAATGATTGCGGTTCTATCCTTTACAAGCTCATCAAAAGTTTGCTTTAGAGCATGCTCTGTTTTTGCATCAAGAGCGCTTGTCGGCTCATCTAAAATTACAATTGGTGCATCCTTCAGAAAAGCGCGCGCAATTGATATTCTTTGCTTTTGTCCGACGGATAGCTTTACCCCGCGTTCGCCGACTTTGCTTTTTAGCCCTTTTGGCAAAGAGCGCACAAAGTCCGCTAGCTGCGCTTTTTCAAGTGCTTCCCATATCTCTTTTTCGCTCGCTTTTGCTTTTGCAAAACGCAGGTTGGCCAAAATGGTGTCGTTAAAAAGTGTTGTCTCTTGCGGGACAAGGGCTATATTTTTTCTTAAGTATTCAAGATCTAACTTTTTAGTATTTACACCTGATACTAAAACAGAGCCTCTTTGCGGAAAAGCAAAAGCTAAAATCAGCTCAATACTTGTGCTTTTGCCAACTCCCGACTCGCCGACAAAAGCGACAGTTTGCCCTGCGTCTATCTTAAAGCTGACTCCTTTTAAAATATCACCCTCTTTTTTAGAGTAGTAAAAATGCGCATTTTTAAACTCTATCTCAGGAATAAAAGGGCTTGGCTTTTTAGCGCCTTTTAGATGATAATTCTCTGTCTTTTTCTG